>CAYUUQ010000038.1:0-10417 GCA_964447875.1 uncultured Methanosarcinales archaeon
TCATAATATTCCTGATTATTTTGAAATTGCTTATTATTAAGCTTTTCAATTGTTTTTAGCTCATTTGTAGAAAGTATTTTGTCCACCTCTAGTCAATACTTTATTGGTGGAAAACAACCACCCCCCAGCAGCTTTTTCCTTATGGTGTAAACCATCCCCAACGTTTCCTTGCAAATCATTTGCATGATTTGTGCAACACCAAACTAAAAAATCAGATGATTTTTTTTGTTTGTTGTAGTTGTTTTTAGGGTAATTCCCCTTTATAAAGGTTCGGTTTGGTAAAGATGTATTGGGATAGAAGAAAATGTCCCAGTATACTAATTTGTGATATTATGTACATTGGGGTAGTATAAATTGATATTGATTATTTGTTGACGAGAAAAATAAGAAATAAAAAAAGTTTTAGAAGTTAAAACTTCTAAAAAATTATTTAATCAAAGTAGTTTAGCTGTATCTTGTTGTGCTCTAACAAGATGTTCTTTTATAGTATTAGCTATGTTTTCCATATGGTCTGCTAATTTGTCTATAGTAACAGAAGTATCAAGTTCTGCATTGATAGTTAACTGTATTTTCTTATCCCATGCCTTTATGTCTGCAATAAGTTTTTCAATTTCAGCTAGTTCTTGTTCATCGTTAACTAGTTCTGCTTCAATAGTTGCTACAACTTTTGCCGAATTAAGAAATTGAGTATGGTTTGTACTCCCTGGCTTTTGGAACCATTCATGAATCAGTTTGTATTGTTCGAATAATTTTCCTGTCCTTAAAGCCATTCTTTTAAGGTCTTTCATTATTTTATTGATATCATTCCATTCTCTTTTAGCAATCTTTAGATCACTTTTTTTCAATCTAGCTCCTCTTTTAGTCCAGTTAGTTACTTTGTTCGCATCCTTTAGTATAGCTTCAATTTCAGAAATTAGTGTTTGTGCTTCTGCTTCTGTCTTAAAAGCTAATGTTGGGTTTGGCATATTTTTCACCTCATATGTATTACTTATTAAATTTTGATGAACTAGTATTTTAAGTTTACGGTCTTTGAAAATATATTTGCATATGTTGCAAATCAGATTCGATCGCTACCATATCTCTATTTATTTTTGTCAATTCTGGAGATGTGTATCCCCTATAATTTGCATAACTAATCAGTTTTTTTATCTGTTCTGTAGATACTATTGCTTTATCTACAGTATCATGACATTTACTTAATTCAAAATTTAGTGTTGATTCAAATTGAGATATTTGAGATATGAGTGCTTGGGGGTAATCTGCACCACTAAGTTTTCCCAATTTTGCTAGTTCTGCTCTTACAGTTTCGATCTTAATTTCGCATTTTTTTAGGAATTCTAGGTATTTTTCTAATTCTGCCAAATAATTTACTATTTTTTCCTCAATAGATTTTAATTCTGGATTTTTCTCTTCTTCTTCATCTTCCCTTAGATTCTCTCTATCTCTCTTTGCCTTTTTTCTGTCTCTTTCGGTTGATCTTCTGGGCATTCTTTGGTAACTACTATTCCTACTGCTACCACCTGAGAAATTCTTTAAGAACATTAGTATTGCAATAACACCTATGATATTAATTATCCCCCATATTAATCTCCCTAGTTCAAAGGAGTTTAGGAATTCAATTAACCAGGGAAATGATGTATAAGCGGTTATGTAAAATATTGCAAAGCCTAACCAGAAAGCCATACCTACTTCCCTATTTCTTGTTACAAAACGATAGATAGTTAGACCGATTATTAAAAATATAATAAGTCCAGCTAATGGCCCTAATCTTCCTAACATAAATGGCGGACTTCTTGTTGTTGACCATTGAGCTAATGAAAAAGAGAGTGCTAAACCAACTCCGATTGTTACTGCTCTTCCTCCTGGTCCTTGGAATGTTTTTCCAAGAACTGCATGTGCAACTGATATAAAGATTATCAAGTATATTATACCATCAAAAGCTACAGGTGCTGTGTTGTACATACCAACAAAATCCATCCCTTCTATTGTTTTTGCAAGAGAGGTAAGATCAGGCATAGATGGAGCTGCAACAGCGTTTAATGTTATAGATATTAATATAGCTAAGGCTAAAGTAAAGAATAATGATTGTTTTAACCTTAGCTTGTTCATTTTATCTCTTTTATTATTATATCTCCTTTTTCATTTTCAATAAATCTTAGCTTAGTTTTTTTAGTCCAGCCTTTAGCTTCAGCAATATCCTTAGGAATAGTGATCTTGTACTGACCGTTATTTACTACTACTTTTACCATTATTAGTACTAAATTAGTACTAATTGTATATAAATGTTAGGGAAATTTTATATACATTTGAAGTAAAAGTTTAGAATAATGGTTAAGAACTACTATGCTTTAGATAAAAAAGAGGTATTTGAGCTATTAGGTGTTAGTGATACTGGCTTAAATGATATTGAGGTTAAAAGGAGATTAAATGAGTATGGATATAATGAATTAAAAAAAGAAAAAAAGATTAATACATTTATGATCTTTATTTCTCAATTTAAGAATGCGTTGATCCTACTACTTATATTTGCAGGAGTATTATCTTTATTTTTAGGAGAGGTTGTTGAATCAATTGCAATATTTTCTATAATTCTCTTGAATACTTTACTTGGTTTTTTTCAGGAATATAGAGCTGAAAAAGCTATTGAAGCATTGAAAAAAATATCTGCCCCTACTGCTAGGGTTATTAGAAACGGGCAGGAACAAAAAATACCTGCAAAAGAAGTTGTTCCAGGAGATATTCTTTTGCTTGAAGCAGGAGACATTGTATCAGCAGATTCCAGAATAATTGAAGAATCCAGTCTTCAAATAGATGAAGCTTCTTTGACTGGTGAATCTGTACCATCAGAAAAATCTATTGGAATAATTAAAGAAGGAACACCTATAGCAGATCAAGAAAATATGGCTTTTATGGGGAGTGTTGTTACATATGGAAAAGGTAAAAGTATAGTTACCAATATAGGTATGAAGACTGAATTTGGAAAAATTGCTTCATCTTTACAATCAACTGAAGAAGTTGGAACTCCCTTGCAGATAAAGTTTGAAAAGTTAGCAAAGCAGATAGGAATAGCTGCTATTATACTAATAATGATAGTTTTAGTTACAGGAACACTGCAAGGCACACTTACTTTTGGTAAAATGTTGAAATTTGCATTAGTTCTTGCTGTTGCAACAATCCCAAGTGCTCTTCCTGCAATTGTAACAATTGGGTTATCTAAAGGTGCGAATGATCTTGCAAAGAAAAATATGTTAATAAAGAAACTTCCTGCCGCAGAAAGTTTAGGTGCTGCAACAATAATTTGCAGTGATAAGACTGGTACAATAACTAAAAACCAGATGACTGTTACAGATATATTTTATGATAACAAAGAGATTAAAGTGAGTGGTAGTGGTTATGATCCAAAGGGAGAGTTTTATTTTAATAATAAACAGATTCAAGCAAATAAGATAGAACTTCTATTAAGAATTAGTTATTTATGTAATAATTCAAAATTAGTAAAGAAAGGGGGTAAATTTGAAATTATTGGTGATCCTACTGAAGGTTCTTTAAGTGTTTTAGGCAGAAAAGGTGGGCTTATTGATGAAAATCTGAAAAAAGATTTCTCATTTATAGAAGAACTACCATTTGACTCTGATAGAAAAAGGATGTCAGTTATATTTAAGAATAATATAAACAAAAAAACAGAAGCTTATGTTAAGGGAGCGCCTGATCTTCTTTTGAATGTATGTAGTAGAATTCTTGAAAATGGAAAGATAAGAAAACTAACTACAAAAGATAAGAAAAAAATCTTAAGTACTAATGATTCTTTTGCTAAAAATGCTTTAAGAGTTCTTGCATTTGCATATAAGGAAGTTAAAGTTTCTAAAAAATATGATGATAAAGATATAGAAAAAGACCTTATATTTGTAGGTCTTGCAGGGATGATTGATCCACCTAGAGATGAAGTTAAAGACGCTATAAAACAATGTAGGGAAGCTGGAATAAAGGTTATGATAATAACAGGAGATCAGGCTCTAACTACAAAAGCAGTAGCCCAAAAAATAGGTTTATTCAAAGAAGGAGATATAGTTCTAAAAGGGTCTGAACTGGAAAAGATGAGTGATTCGGATCTAGAAAAGAAGATGAATAATATAAGGATTATTGCTAGAGCATTACCCATTCAGAAATCTAGAATTGTTGATCTATTACAGAAGAATGGTGAGATAGTTGCTATGACAGGAGATGGTGTTAATGATGCTCCTGCACTTAAAAAAGCAGATATTGGTATATCTATGGGCATAACTGGAACTGATGTTGCTAAAGAAGTAAGTAAGGCCACATTAACTGATGATAATTTTGCAACAATAGTAAATGCTATAGAAGAGGGAAGGAATATATATGATAAAATGATAAAATCAGCTAAGTATCTTTTAGCGTGTAATTCTGGAGAAATAGCTACTGTATTAATTGCTATAATGTTAAATTTTCCAATACCATTACTTCCATTACAGATTTTGTTGATTAATATGTTGACAGACACTTCTCCTGCACTAGGCCTTGGTTTTGAGACTAGTGAAGAAGGAATAATGAAACGTAAGCCGAGAGACCCGAAAGAAAAGCCATTAACAAAAAGTACATTCATATCAATAATAATATTTGGATTGATAATGGGTCTAGGTACATTGTTTATGTTTATGCAATATAAAAATATAGATTTAACAAAAGCTAAAACAATAGCTTTTACAACTTTAGTACTTTTCCAAATGTTTGCTGTAATGAGTAGTAGGTCATTATTGCCATCAGTTAAGAAGTTAAATCCGTTTTCCAACAAATTATTGCTGAGCGCTATAATTGTTTCAATAGCTATCCAAGTAGGAGTTATCTATTTTGAGCCTTTACAAGCTATATTTAAAACAGTTCCATTATTGGCATGGGATTGGATAAAGATTATTGGTATTTCAGCTCTAGGGTTTGTTATTATGGAAGCAAGTAAGTTTTTTGTTGCTGTATCAGATAAGAATTCTAGATTGGGTTACTAAAGTGATCATATCCTTCTTTTTTTAGAGGATGTTCTTTACCCTTTTCATATAACCTTATGCCTTTCTTTTTGGTTATTTCTCCAACTAATAATCCTGCGATCTTAGGTAAATTCTTTTCAGGGCATGTGAAGACAAGTTCAAAGTCTTCTCCACCGAATAAAGCATAATCGTATTCAGATTCATTAAATCTTGCTGCTATTTCCCTCACATCTTCTAAGATTGGAATGTTTTCTTTATAGATTACTGCTCCAACATTACTTTGTTCACAGATATGTTTTATCTCTGAAGCTAGACCATCAGAGATATCAAGCATTGAATTACAATAAGGGGCGTTCTTTAAAGCTTCTTTTAGTTTTGCTTTTGGTTCTAAATAATATTTTTTTATAGTTAGGAAGTTTCTTAGTTTTTTCTGGAATAGTCTTAAACCTGCTCTTCCATTGCCTAAATACCCAGTTACAAAGATAAAATCTCCTGGTTTAGCACCTGATCTTAAACATAAGGTTTCTTTTTTTGCTTCTCCAATTAGTGTTATTGAGATTGAAAGTTTATCTCCGTGAGTTATGTTACCGCCTATTATTTCAGTTTTATATTTTTTACAAGAATGCCACATTCCTTTGTATATTGCTTCAATGTATTCTACTTCTTCATCACTAGGTAAGATTAATGATACTAAAGCATATTTAGGAATAGCACCCATTGAAGCTACATCTGAAACATTGATTTCAATTGCTTTCATACCTATTTGTTTAGGAGTAAACCATTCTTTCGTGAAATGATCTCCTTCAACTAATGTGTCAGTAGTTAAAACTTGTAAACCTGTTGGTTTGATTACTGCTGCATCATCTCCTATTCCAACTAGAACGTTTTTATCTTTAACTGGTTTTGAAATTCGTTTTATCAATCCGAACTCACCAATTTTTTTTAGTTTCATAGAATCTAACACCTATTGTTTTTTAAAAATGTGTTATTTATAAAGGTTTTTATATTGAAAATAAATATTATTTTAAGTCTTTTGCGTTCTTTACAGAACAGAATTTTCCACACATACTACAAACATCTGGATCTGCATCTACACACCTGTCACGAATTAATTTAGCTTTTTCTGGGTCTATACATAGTTTTAACATAGCTTTCCAGTCTAAGTTTGCTCTTGCTTCAGACATCTTATCATCCCAATCTTGAGCATTAGGAACACATTTAGCTAAATCTCCTGCATGTGCTGCTATTTTAGAAGTTATTACTCCTTCTTTAACTTCATCTATATTTGGTAAGCCAAGATGTTCTGCTGCTGTTACATAACATAAGAAGTCTACACCATAAGAAGCTGCTAATGCTCCACCTATAGCAGAAGTTATATGATCATAACCTGGAGCAATATCTGTTACTAAAGGTCCTAGAACATAGAATGGTGCTCCATTACAGTATTGTTTTTGCAGTTCAACATTCTTTTTTATATTTTGAATAGGAACATGACCTGGTCCTTCAATCATTGATTGTACATTGTTTTTTAGGCATTGTTGCTGCAGTTTACCTAAAAGTTTTAATTCGTGTAGTTGAGCTTCATCTGTATTATCTTTTAAGCAACCTGGACGTAAACCATCACCTAAGCTTAAGGTAACATCATATTTTTTTGCCATTTCTAATATTTTATCAAAGTTTTCATATAATGGATTTTCCTTATTATGATGAGACATCCACTTTGCAGTTATTGCTCCTCCTCTTGAAACAGAAGGCATTAATCTTTTTTTCATTAAAGGTAGGCAATCTTTAGTTAAACCTGCATGAACTGTTATAAAATCAACACCATCTTCTATGTGTCTACGAATTCCATTAAGAAAATCAGATTCTGTTAAATCCAGAATATCATCAACTTTACATGCTGCCTGATATAGTGGGACTGTACCGATTGGAGCTGTACTATTCTTTATTATTGTTGAACGGATATTATCTATATCTCCACCTGTTGAGAGATCCATTACAGTATCAGCACCTGCAACAATAGAAACCTTAAGTTTTTTTAGTTCTTCTTCTATATCATGCCTATCTGGAGAAGAGCCTATGTTAGAATTTATTTTAGTTAATAGTTGTTTTCCAATTCCGATTGGTATCAAATTCTTATGTAGAATTGATGCTGGAATTACTACAAAACCATTTTTTATATGATCTTTCAGTAAGTTTACATCTATGTTTTCTTTTTTAGCTACTATTTGCATAGCTTCTGTTATAATATTCTCTTTTGCTTTTTCTAATTGTGTCATTTTTTCACCTTTTTAATACATATTCTAATATAATATCTGCTTGTTTTGCTGCTGCAATGTTTACTCTTGGAGATATAGGTGCCATACAATTTGTACTGGTCTTTAGATCCCCTATAATTACAAGGTTTTTCTTTAACCTATGAACTTTAATATCATCACAATTTCCAAAACCACAAAGACCTGATGCAGAAACTATAAGTTCTTTTGTTAGAAGCATGTTTTCTACAAGCATCTTTTTGTCTTCTGCTCTGTCAAAAGCCTCTACAACTATATCGCAATCTTTGAAAATTTCACTAATATTGTTTTTTTCGATCTTTTCTTTTAGAGTCTCTATTTCTAAATCATGATTAATCTTTAATAGATTTTCTTTTAAAGATTCAACTTTCGGTTTATTGACTTGATCTTTAAAATAGAATTGCCTATTTAGGTTCGATATCTCCACATTATCAAAATCAACTATCTTAAATTTCTTAAATCCGGATCTTACTAAATTAGACGCACAATTTGAACCTAGGCCTCCTGCACCTGCTATTCCTATTTTAACTAAACTTAGTTTAGGATAATTTATAGCACCTACTGATGTTTTTATTGCATTATCAAATTCGTTCATCTTATATTGCCATCCAATCTTTTAGTACGGGTTGATATCCTTTTGATAATAATAGTTGTTTTATCTCAGATACGTTTCTGTTATCAGCTATATCAAATTGCTTTGTTTCATTGTCTATAGTGTGGCCCCCAACAGCTGTTGTTGAACCTGCTGACATTTTTGTTATACCTAATGGGATGAGGTTGTCTCTTAATGTATCTTTTTCTCTTGTTGATAAGGTGATACCAATTCGTGGTAGAAATATTCTCAAAGCAATTATTATTTGTACTATTTCTTCATCTGTTACAGTACAATATGGTTTAAAGTGGCCCAAATGTGGTTGTAACCTAGGAACCGATATGCTTATTTCGGTTTCAGGATATTTATCTTGTAGATATTTTGCATGTAATGCTGTAAAAAAGACTTCTTTTTTCCAGTCTGCTAATCCTAGTAATGTACCTATGTTTATTGTTCTAATATTTTCATTTGCGGCACGTTCAGGAGCATCTAGTCTGAATTGATAATCTTTTTTTGGACCTGATATATGAACTTTATTGTAAATTTCCTCGTTGTAAACTTCTTGATATATAGTTAAACCATCAATTCCTTCTTTAATCAGGTCTTTGTATTCTTCTTGAGTTAGAGCATATATCTCAATACAGATGGAGATAAAATATTTTTTTAGTATTTTTATGCAGTCTTTGATGTAAGATATTGGACTATGTTCCCTTGAGCTTCCTGTTAATATTAGAATATGTTTTAGACCAGTAGAAGAAATGAATTTTGCTTCTTTTTCTACTTCATCTAAACTTAATTTCTTTCTTTTTATGTTGTTGTCTTTGTTAAATCCACAATAAATGCATTTATTGTTGCAATAGTCTGATAAATACATAGGAGTATAAAGTTGAATTGCTTTTCCAAAATACTGAAGAGTTAATTTATTGGATTGTTGGGCTATTTGTTCAAGGTAGGGATTTACTTTATCTGATAAAAGAACTAAGAAATCTTCTGGAGCTAAAGTTTCTTTTTGTATTATGTTTAGGATATCTTCAGATTTTATGTTAGCAAAAAAACTATTAAAGTCAGTATTCTTGTATTTTTTAATGGTATTGTAGAAGCTCATTCTTTTCTCAGGAAACCTGTTAATGGTGAAGAAGCATTTGCTTGTTTAGTAGTTGGTCCTGGACCTGATAAATATGCTAAACGTCCGGATTTTATTGCTAGGCCAAATGCTTTTGCCATGTTTACTGGATCTTTTGCAGTTGCAACTGCGGTATTTAATAGAACAGCATCACACCCCATCTCCATACATTCAGCTGCTTCAGAAGGTTTTCCAATTCCTGCATCAACTATTACAGGTATTGGTATTTCATTTATTATAATTCTAACAAGTTCTTTTGTTTTTATTCCCCTATTGGACCCTATTGGAGCACCAAGAGGCATTATTGCTGCAGCACCTGATTTTGCCATTTCTTTTGCCATTACAAGATCTGGATTCATATAAGGTAAAACAATAAATCCTTCTTTTGCAAGAACTTTGATAGCTTTTAATGTTTCAACATTATCTGGGAGAAGGTATTTATTATCTGGAATTATCTCTATTTTGATCCAGTTTCCACAACCAGATGCTTTTGCAAGCCTTGCTATCCTTATTGCTTCTTCAGCATTTCTTGCTCCAGATGTGTTAGTCATTAGTATTCTATCTTCAGGTATGTAATCTAAGATATTCTCATCTTTAGAATCTTGATCAACTCTTCTTAATGCTACTGTTACAATTTCTGCTTCTGACTTTAATAAGATGTCTTTGAGTAGTTTTTTATCTGGTAGTTTCCCTGTTCCGATAAGAAGTCTGCTCTTAATCTCTTTATCTCCTATTTTTAATATGTCTTCCATTTTATCCTCCCCCTACAAAGCTTACGATCTCGATAGAATCATTTTCATTTATTTTTGTATTTTGCCAATCTTTTTTTTGGAGTATTTGTTGATTATGTTCGATAATGATGGTCTCTTTGTTTAGATCTTTTTCTTCTACTAATTTTAGAATTGTATCTATATTAGATATGTCTTCTTGTTTTCCGTTTATTTTTAGTTTCATTGAAATTCCTCAAATTTCAATGCCTTAGAAATCTTTGATTTCAAAGACATTAAAATTTACCTTTTAGTTGTTTTACTCTTTCTTGAATGTTATCTGCTTTTGTAATAGCAGTTATAACAGCAATGTTTTTTGCACCTAATTCTATTAGTTGGTCAATAGTATCTAGGTTTATTCCTCCGATGAATACAACTGGTTTTGTTGTTGAATTAAGAACATCTTTAATTTGATTAGTTCCTAGAAAATAATCTTTTGTTTGTGTTTTAAATATTGGTCCAAAAGCAATATAGTCAATATCTAGATTGTCTGCTATTTTTACTTGTTTTAAGGAATGAGTTGATAAGCCGATAATCTTATTTTTTAATATTGATCTTACTTTAAGTATTGGATTTTTTTGGATATCTTCTTGACCAAGATGAACACCATCTGCGTCTAGTTCTTTTGCTAGGTGTGGATTATC
>CAYUUQ010000039.1:0-10403 GCA_964447875.1 uncultured Methanosarcinales archaeon
AGAAGTTTCGTTGACTATCTTATTTCCAGTATGGCCATGTGTTATATAATTTCTTGCCTGACCGTACCACAGATAAGGATCTATAGCTAAAAGATATGTTTGACCATCTTCATTCTTGAATCTTTGTTTGAAGTAATTAGAAGTTCCTTGTACTTGTTGTTCTATTTGTTGTTCTTGTGCTTTTATTTGTTTAGCGAATTCAGATGCTATTAGCGATTGTTTATTTTGATCAGGAAGATTTGGATATTGTTGGCTTATCTGAGCAGAAACCTGAGACTGTATGTTATTATATATCGTGTTTCTTGCCCAATCCTCTGTTATAGGAAGTCTATCTGGATACATTCTGTAGTTGATACCAAACATCATAGGAATTAAGATTGCTAGTATTATAGCTATTACTGAACCATGTTTTTTTAAGAATGATGCCTGAGATCTTAATGTTTGTTTTATCTTCTTTAGATCTAGGGTTACTTCCTCTTCTTTTTTTTCTATATCTGAAATAACTTTTTCTTCTTCTTTTAAGGCGGATTTAGCTTTTTCTATCTCTTTTTCATCTTTTTTTAGCTGTTCTAATTTATTACTTTCTTTTTCTATATCTGTTTTTATCTCTTGTTCTGTTTCTTTTATATCTTCATTTAGTTTGTTAAGATCTTTTTCTTTTTTCTTAAAAAAGTTCTTTATTTTTTTAAAATCAATCGTTATTTCATCGTTATCTTTTGACATAAAACCACCTTTGTTCTAGAAAATAGGTTTATATTAAAAAGGTTTCTGTTCTAGATGCTTCGCCGTGTTAACCGGCCATTATTGAATTTTAGAATAAATGTTTCATAAAATAAATTAATTCTGGGTTTGTTAATGCTATCTTTAGTATATATTTAGAGAGATTATCTCTATCAAAGTTTTCTAACAATGTTTTATTGTGTTTTTTGTTAAATATACTTATGAGTTTGTTCCAATCCTTTGGTTTGAATCGATCCATCATGTTTCTTATCTTTAGATGTATCCATAATTCTTTTGCTAGGTGTTTTTTTAATTCTTTTTCATAGTTTTTATGTTTTATTATAGAATCTGATAGTATTTTTGCAGCTATTAAGCTTTGAATTATTCCACCGCCTGTTGTTGCTTTTACTTGTGTAGCTGCGTCACCTATAAGGTATGTGTTGTTTTTTTGTGTTTTTTGATTTGTGTTGTATATGGGGATTAATCCTCCTTGTTTTTCAAGGGTGTTTTTGTTTTTTATTTGTTTTAGTTTTATTAAATAGTCAAAGTGTTTTTTTGTATTGGTGTATGATGCAACACCCAATCTGACAGTATTTTTGTCTTCTGGAACCACCCATGCAAATGCCCCTATATATGGATAGAACTCTACTTCGTTATTGTTTTTTAGTTTGGTTCTTATCTGAATTGCAGTCATGAATTTTCTGGTTTTGAGTAATTTATTTGTTTTTGCTACTGTACTTAATGGTCCATCGGCACCGATTAGGATATTATTATTCTGTCTTTTTTTGAATTTCTTGTTTAGAATAAATTTTGATCCTTCTTCTTTTGCTTTTTTTGCTAAGAATTGATCAAATTTTCTTCTATCTAAGATTAAGTTTTTGTTTTTTAGTTTTAGTTGTATAAATTTTTTATTTGGAGAGAATATTTTTACTTTATCTATTTTGTTTATGATTATATTATTATTTATTTTGAAATCAAGAACATTATTTATTTTTGATGTTACTATTCCTGTGCATTGTACTGGAGAGCCTACTCTTTTATGCTCTTCTATTACTCTAACCCGTTTATTTGCTTTTGCTAATAGGTAAGCTGTGTAAGAACCAGCAGGACCTGCACCTATTATATCTATCATTATAATTATAAAGATATTATTTTGTTTAATATAGTTTCTTATTTACTATATGGTGAGAACCTATGTTTATTATCATTCAATGGTAAAAATTAGAAATATTTAAATACAGTAGTGTATTCTTAACATATATTACAATATATATTATTCAATTGGGGGTAATGGAAAATGATGTATAGGGGAAATAATTCACGTATGGGGTCTACTATTTTATTGTCTAGTTTAGCTGCTGCAGGAAGTGCAGTTGCTGATGGTACAAATACTAATGTTGCTGCAGATGCTGCTAATACTTTTTCTAATGGTGTTCCTGGAGTTGTTCAGGAAACTAACTTAGAGCATCAAGTTGAAGCAGTTGCATCTCGTATTACCAGATTAAAAAGTCAAATTAATGATTATAAGGCGTCAGGAACTAATTATAATGCTAAAGCTTCATCTGCTTTTGATGGAGCTGAATTACTTATATCCAAAGCAAATGCTGATCCTGAAAAAAGTCAGAAGTTTGCGCTTTATGCTGCAGCTGAAGGCATTTATAGGCATGTTATATCTAGACCTGATTTATATATAGATGAAAAGAAGAAAGGGCAATCAAGATTTGGTCTTGATTTATATGCCAATATAGGTCATTCTGTTAGTATGGGAGAGGCTAGATTTGATAATGATCCTTCACCTAACCAAGAGACGGGGGCAAATGCTGATCTTTTAGGTGTTGGTATTAGGGGCAGATATTCTTTAGCAAAGCAATTTGATCTTTTTTTAGATCTTTTATATTCACATGGATCTGCTCAAGCAACAAGAGATAGTAATAGCAGTAGGGGGAATGTTGATGCAGGTATGAGTTATGCTGCAAATTTTCAGGTACTTTCTTTACAAGCAGGTGCAGATTGGAGGTTTGTAGATACAGATTCTGTTGATCTTGGTTTGATATTAAGTGCAGGAGTTTTGAATGTTGGCGGGGACGCATCTGGAAGAGCAGCAGGTACTTATCGTGGAAGGCCAGTCTCTCAGGATCAAGATGCAGATTTTAATGAAACAGGGTTTACTGGATTTGGCGGAGCTTATGCAGGTATTCATGTTTCTAGAAATTGGCAACTATTTTTAGGTGCTGGTTACCAAGGACCTGATTTTGAGAAAGATGTGGATGTTAAATCAACAGTTAGTGCACCATTTAATAATGTGAATGATGCAAGAGCTAACTTGAAATCAGAAGCAGGACCAAGATATATGGTTGGTTTGCGTTATGCGCCAAGAACAGAGACAGGAAAAGGCAATAAGAAAGGCACTATGGGTAGGAAAGGGAGAAAATAATTGTTTATTGATATGTGGGGGATAATTATGTATAATAAAAATAAAATATTAATCACATTTGTTTCAGTTTTATTACTGATAGTTTCTTTAAACGGAGTTCTTGGTTTTACATATGACTGTAATCCATACCAATGTAACCCTCATCAGGTTGCTTACCAATGTAACCCTCATCAAGAGAATTATGCATGTAACCCATACGACTGTAGTCAATCTGCTTGTAATTCAAATCATTATTGTAATAGTGGAAGTTGTGAATGGTGGGGAGGTGCTGTTGTTTGTACTTGTTATGATACATGCACAAGAACCGTTTGGGATACCTGTTATAGAACAGAATACGATACTTGTTACAATACATGTTATTCTCCTGAAGCTTTTGATGTAAATGACACAACACTAATTAATACTCCTGTTACATTAACTTTATCATGTTCTGATAATGATACACTATCTGGAAGCTTAACCTATATCAAAGCTTCAAATCCATCTAACGGAAATGTAGGTAGTATATCTGGAAATCAAATAACTTATACACCAACTACAGGTTTTACAGGTATAGATAGTTTTACCTATAAATGTAGCGACGAGAATAGTGTTGAGAGTAACACAGCTACAGCTACAATTACAGTTTCATCTGCTCCTAATAATGAGCCACCGGTTGCTTATAATATAAATGACACAACACCAATTAATACTCCTGTTACATTAACTTTATCATGTTCTGATAATGATACACTATCTGGAAGCTTAACCTATATCAAAGCTTCAAATCCATCAAATGGAAATGTAGGCAGTATATCTGGGAATCAGATAACTTATACTCCTTATAATAATTATATCGGTACTGATAGTTTTACCTATAAATGTAATGATGGTTCATCAGATAGTAATATAGCTACAGCAACTATTATTATAGGTTCCGGAAATTGTGTAAATAATGATGACTGTAATCATCTTGATAGAGATTATTGTACTGGTGATATAATAATACATGAAGAAGGAATATGTACTAATAATATTTGTCAAGCACAAATAATGAATACTTTTGATTGTAATATATATAACCAAGATATATGCAATGCTTCTTTGATACAACATAATGATTATACATGCAGTAATGCAATGTGTGTTATAGATACAACAACAATAATCTATAATTGTGATATTTTAGATTATACTCATTGCGATGGAACAGGAATTGTATTTGATGATTATACATGTAATAATGCAGCTTGTAGCTTATGGTCAACAGTACCTATACAAGAATGTGATAATGGACTCTATTGCGATGGACAGGAATATTGCAGCAATGCACAATGTTATAATGGAACTGATGTAAACTGTAATGATGGTCAGTATTGTACTGTTAATGATGTATGTAATGAAACAACAGATAGTTGTCAATACGATGCGAGAGATTGTTCAGGAAATGATATCTTTGGAGTAAATACCTGTTATAATGATCCAGATAATAATCCACTTACATTTGATTTTAGAAATGCGTTTACTTCAACATGTGATGAAACAAATGATTTATGCACATCAGGAAATGATACAATAGAGCATACATGCGATACTAATTGTGGTGCAGAATGTGAGATTGATTCAGATTGTCCAGATACTTTCTGCGGTACAGATGGTTGCTATTATGTTAATGGTACAGCTGGTGGACCAGATTATTATGATTATACAAATGTTTCAAATAATTGTTTAGGAGATTGCGGCTGTGAGAATAATAGCTGTGCAGCACCGGTTATAACTACAAATGATCCAAGATGTATAGAATGTACAACTGATGATGAGTGTAATCATTTAGATAGGGATTATTGTGTTTTTGATAATGTAACTCATGAAGAAGGAATATGTGTTAATAATTTTTGTGAGGCAAATACCACAACAATTGAGGATTGTTCTACTAAAAATGGAATAATCGGTCAATGTGGTCTTTTAGACTGGGGATGTTCTGAAGAGTTAAATGCAGTTCATTGTACTATCATTGATATAATCGATAACAATACAATGTGTGATAACGGACTATATTGTGATGGAGATGAGATATGTTTCAATTCTCAATGTTATCCAGGAACAAACGTTGATTGTAGTGCAAATGATATTGCACCTATTTTTACATGTAATAATACTCCAGATAGTAATCCTTTTACTTTGGATGTTTTCGGAGGATTTAATTCAGTATGTATTGAAGCAACAGACTCATGTAGTAATGGTACTGTTAATCTAACACATACTTGTAATACTGCATGCGGTGCAGAATGTGAGATTGATTCAGATTGTCCAGATACTTTCTGTGGTACAGACCAATGTATAGGTAATGACTGGTATGATTATACAGATGTACCTAATGCATGTACTGGCGCATGTAGCTGTGAGAATAATAGTTGTACAGCACCAAACATAACCTATAATGATCCAAGATGTACAGAATGTCAAATTGATGATGATTGTAATAATCTTGATAATGATTATTGTAATGGTACAGCTATAATGCATGATGAAGGAGTATGTATAAACTTTGTATGTCAAACAAATACAACACAGATTTTGGATTGTGATAATGGTTTGTATTGTGATGGAAATGAAACATGTAGCAATGCTGTATGTATATTAGGTACTGCTATTGATTGTAATGATGGTCAGTATTGTACTATCAATGACAGATGTGATGAACCAACAGATAGCTGTCAATATGACTCAAGAGATTGTTCAGTAAATGATATTCCTGGTATAGGAACATGTAATAATGACCCAGATAATAATCCTTTTACTTGGGATTTATTTGGCGGATTTACTTCAGTATGTGACGAGAATAATGATATATGTACATCAGGAGTTGCTAATACCTCTCATACTTGTGATATGGCACAATGTAATGCTACTTGTGAAACTGATTCAGATTGTCCAGATACATTATATTCAGTTGGAACATGTTTAAATGATTGTAGTTGTGATTATATTACTACAAGAATAGAGATTGTTTCAGAAGCTTTTGCAGCATTTGCTCCAGCAGATGATAGATTCTGTAGTGATTACTTATATAATGTAGATGCAAAATATGTTCCTTTATTACCTGGTCTGAATAATGGAAATATCTATTATTATCTATTAATGTCTCCGTCAGGAATGACTATAGATACTCAGTCAGGATTAATTTTTTGGAGACCAAAACAGACAGGAACATACTCTGTACAGGTATTAGCTACAGACGGAACATTACAAGATATACAATCATTTGATTTGGAAGTTAAATTACCTGCCAAAGAGACAGAACCAAGAGAAAAATTCTTTATAGGTAATATAAGGACAAATGGTCTTGTTTACGACGAGCTTAAACCTGGTGATTTATTATTTATAGATCTTCAGTTTGAAAATACTGGTACCAGAAGAACTGACGAGGCAACTATAAGAATAACACAATCAGAGTTAGGAATATCAAGAAAGTTAGGGCCTTTTAGAGGACCTGAAGTTCAGCAAATTATGTCAAGAGGACTGTATCTAGAGATACCTGATTATGCACAACCAGGAGTCTATACAGTTAGAATATCATTATCTGATTTGAACGGTATAAGGAGGACAAGACATAGAGACTTTAGAATAGTGTAGTCATTTTAGAGTGGTTGATATACGTAACTACTTATGTATACTAAATAAGCGAAAAGTTTATATATGAGTAGCGTATTACCGTTCAATAATAACAGATGAATGTTTTATTAAAACGTTTGGGGGTAATAAAAAAATGAAAGTAAAAAGTTTATGTGTGATGGTTTTGTTGTTAGTAAGTTTGCTAGCAGTTTCTGGTGTTGCTTCAGCAGCAGTAACAATTAATTCAGTTGAGGTTGATGATACTGAGTTCTCAGTTGCTGGCGGAGTAATAACCATCGATGTCGATAAAGACAACGAATTGGAAGTTAAGATTGTTGCTACAAGTATAGTAGATGAAGATGACGTTCAAATGTCAGCTTATATCAGAGGCAACAGAAAAGATCTTATTGAAGATATTACAGACATATTTGATATGAAGGCAGGAGTATCTTATTCTAAAAAATTAACATTAGACTTACCTTCAAGAATGACTCAAAATACATATACATTATATATCAGAGTTGAAAATAACGCAGGTCAGCTTCAAGATCAAATGACATTTAGTCTTGATATTGGCGCAGTTAATAATGATCTTGATATAAAAGATGTTGTTTTAAGCCCTGAAAATTATGTTAAAGCAGGAAGAGCTTTACTTACAACTGTAAGATTAAAGAACAGAGGAGCTTTAGACCAAGAAGATATCAAAGTTAAAGTTAGCATGCCTGAATTAGGAATTTCAGCTTCAGATTATATTGATGAATTAGATGCTGAATGTAATGATTCAGATAATGATTGTGATGATTCAACCACATCAGAAGAACTATATTTAAGAATACCTGATTGCGCAGAGCCTGGTATCTATACAGTTAAAGTATGTGTTGAATATGATGATGGCGATGAAGAAGATTGCGAAATCACAGAAATTGAAGTTACAGAAGGAGATCTTTGCCCTGCAAAGGTAGAACCTGAATGTCCAATACCTGGATGTGGCGTACCTTCAGAATCAAAGACAATCATAACAATCGGTCCTGAAGAACAAGAAATAGAAGCAGGAAAAACCGCTGTTTATTCAGTTACATTAACAAACCAAGGAACTGGCTCAAAATCATATGCAGTATCAGTTGATGCTGGAGATTGGGCTGACGTATCAGTTGCTCCAACAAATGTTGTTGTTCTAAGCGCTGGTGAGTCAAAATCAGTATTTGTTAACGTAGAAGCTGTTGAAGCTGGCGAACAAATGTTAGCAGTTACAATCAGCTCAGGAGACAAAGTATTGAAGCAAGTTCCATTAAAAGCAAGTGTTGAAGAAGCACCTGCAAGCGGAATCTCAAGCATCAAGAGAGGACTTGAAATAGGTTTAGTTATCTTAGTTGTTTTATTAGTTATCTTAGGATTAATCATTGGCTTCAACAAATTAAGAAGCTCTGATGAAGACGAAGATAAAGAAGAACAAACCTATTATTAATTTTTTTATTATTTTTTATACTTCTTTTTTTTATAAACATTGTTTTTGATCTACCTAGGGAGGGTATCAATTAAATGAATATTAATAGACTATTAGGCATAATTATAGCTTTTCTAATGTTTTCTACAGCTGTTTCTGCTTATTATACAGTTGAATTAGGGGAGTTTCATGATAATGTTAATAGTATAACCAGGTCAGAATTTGACGGTCATGATCAAAATATTCCTTATTCTTTATGTGGCGGCGAGGAAAGTATTATTCCTATATGGATTGTCAATAAGGGAACTACTAAAGATTTTGAATTTAAACTTAAGGGTATAAGTTTTGCTTCTTTATCTGGGTCTAATATTGTATTGAAGAAAAATCAAGAAGGGGTTATATTTATCATTGTTAGACCTTATTTGGGGCTTGATAAAGAAACCATATTTAATTTACAAGCTTATACTGATAATAAATTAACTCTTGATTTACCTATTCAGTTGGATATTAATGATTGTTTTGATGTTGATGTTCAAATATTAGAATCAAAAAGTATTGTTTGCGGCTGTGAGTCTGAACAGTTTAATTTCAATGTTGAAAATAATGGGATGTCAGGGGAGATATTCAAGATAAGCTTAGATTCCCCAAATTTTGTAAGTTTGTCCGGTGATTCAATCACATCTGAGAAATCTTTACTTATTGTTAATGGTTCTAAGACTTCTTTAATTATGCAAGCTGATGTTGAATGTAATAGATCAGGTAGATATGTTGTTAGAGCTATAGCTCATTTAGAAAGGGGAGAAGATGTTTATGATTATGATGATTTAGTTCTTGATATTTATCCTAAGGAACAATGCTATAAACCTAAGATTAGTGTTAGGAATATTGTTTTAGGTTATGGCAGAACCACTGAAAAGATATTAGTTAAGAATATCGGAGTTAAAAAAGCTAATTATACAGTTTCGATAGTTGCTCCAACTTGGATTTCAGTTGATAAAAGTAATTTAGAGTTAGATCAGTCTGAAACAGGAAGTGTAACTCTAATATTTGATCCTTCTGATAATATGAACGAGACAGATTCTAGTGTAGAAGTATATCTTAAGAAGGGAGATCTTGAGTATAGTTCAAGGTTTAATGTTTCTTTAAGAAAGGATAATAGTTTTTTATTAATGTTTAAGAATTTTTTTAATTATTATAAATATTATATATATTCTATCTTGGTTTTGTTATTTATCTTAGTTTTATTATTTTCTATTAGGTTAAGAAAAGATCCTACTGTTAATAAATCAATTAAAAAAGAAAGAGTAGAGCCTAATATTCTTTTTAAAAAGATATTTTTAGTTTTAGCTTTGATTATTCCTTTAGTGGTAATAGGTTATCTTTTTATTCTTTTTAAGGGTCAGATATTAGATTTTGTTAATTTTTACAAATATTATCTTTTAGCTAGTTTAGCTGTTTTAGTAGTTATTGTAATTGTAAAAATATTATTATCTAAGAGAGAAAAAAGACCTAACAGGAATAAAGTTGTAATGAAGCCTATAAAGAAAGAACCAAGAAAAAAAGCTTCTAAATTGATTGTCAATGGAAAGAAGGTGCTTTCTTTTGTATATGGTATTTCTGTTGTGGTTATATTACTAGTTTTAGTTGGTTATTTTATCTTTAAACATATGGATGTTATAAAGTCTTTTTTTATTGGTAATTTGCCTTATTTACTAATCTTTTTTGGTTGTTTAATTGTTATTATATCATTGATATTTCTTTTTAGGAGAAACAAGAAGTTAGCTAAGAGAATTATGATTATTGCTATTGTTGTTGCTGTTTTAGCAGGTCTATGGTATGCTTTTGTTTATTTTAAGGTATATCCCATTGTTAGGGATTTTATAATTGTATATCTTTATTATATATTGACTGGAATTGCTTTACTCGTACTTATATTGGTATTTCTTAACTATGCTAAGAAGATTGTAGATTTTTTTAATAAGTGAGTTTTTTAGAAAATAATAAATGTGTTTTATGAACCACTGGACAGGCTAAAATGTCCAGTGCTTTAAACTTTAATTCTTATATATTTTTATCTTTTAAGAGTTTTAGTTATACCACTGGACACTGGACATACATGTGCGTAGGATATTTAAATGGAGAATTTCTTTAATTTTTGTTTTTATTCATGTTTATAATCATAATTGATACAAAATGAAATTAACTAAAATC
>CAYUUQ010000040.1:0-10382 GCA_964447875.1 uncultured Methanosarcinales archaeon
TGAAGATAAGAAGTATTATCCGGGTTCTGCTTTATTAGGTATTTTTGGTAGTGGATGTACTAAATGCTCTAATAACAAAGACTGTGGAGATTATTCAGATGAAAGATTTTGCATAATGGATCCATGTGATATTGGTTGTTATAGTGTCGTTGATAAAGAAGGAAAATATAAAGAATGTGCTAAATGTCCTGGTTTATTCAAATGTGGTGAGGTTTATTTTACTGAAGAATATTGTGAGTTAGATACATGTACAGGGGGAAGGTGTGATTGGACTGGAAGTCAGTGCATTGGACCTAGTAAGCCTGAGGAAAAGCAAGTTATAGATGAAGATAGAACATTTAAGATATGTGCTACTGATAGCAGATTCTTTGTTTATGAGGATTCCTTGAAGAAAACTAAGGAACTACCTATTGGGATAAGATTTGCTTTGAATATTCCTGATGTTACTCCACCCGATCCTATCGAGAGATTAGATGTTAAAGATAAAGATATTGCTGAAGATAAAATTATACTAAGGTGGGATAAAAGTGATGAAGAAGATATATCTCATTATTATGTTTATTATAAAGAGTTTGAAGGAGTAGATGAAGTTGTTGAGAAAGAAGAGTTTATAGCAGATATAAAGAAAGGTATGAATAGGATAAGAATTGAAGGCAGGGATGAAAGTAGTTGGGAGGAAGTAGTTGGGCTTGAGTTAGATCAAGTAGAAGAAGGGAAAACTGCTTCATACAATACCGATAATGGTTATATTGAGTTAGAAACAAATGTTATTTATGATGTTGGAGATGATTTGGTCTATGTTTTAGATGCTAAACTTAGAGAGGAAGATGATAATAAAGAAGAACCTGGAAGGTATGCTTATGATAATTTATTAGATGGTAAGAGCTATTTTGTTGCTATAATCCCAGTTGATATTTATGGTAATGAGAATAGAGATGTAGATAAAGTTGAATTGATTGAAGTTAAAGATGATCTTGGACCAGATGTAATACAGATTAATAATCCAAGTTATAGTGATATGGGCCTTATTGGCGGTGTACCTATGAAAAAGATAAGTCTTTCTTGGAATGAACCGACTAAGAACTCTGATGGATCTGATATTGATGATCTAAAAGAATATGGGATCTACAAAAAAGAGGGTATGTGTGTTACAATACAAAACGAAATAAAGGGAGATATTGGGGCTTTAGAAGAAGTAAAAAGAACTAATGATGTAGGAGCGAGTGTTGGCAATCTTGAACTTGATTTTTCTAAATGCTATTATTTTAGTATTATAGGATATGATGAAGAAGGAAATTATTATTATGGAACAGGTACTGTTTGGAAAGGGATGAATATTCCTGGTGCTTCTTAAAAATCTATTCTCTAAAACCATAATATATATAAATGGTCTGAGTTTGACTTTTATTGGTGATGTTAATGTTTAAGATGCCTTTAGATGATATAATCAAGAAGATAAATGAGAAATCTGGAAAAAGTGTTGAAGAGATTAATTCTAAGATAGATGAGAAACTAAAGATATTATCTGGATTAATATCAAAGGAAGGGGCTGCACATATTGTCGCTAATGAATTAGGAATTAAATTATTTGAACAGACTGGTGGAAAGCTTGAGATCAAGAATATCTTAGCTGGAATGAGAGATGTTGAAACTGTAGGTAAAGTTATTCGTAAGAATGAACTTCGTACTTTTACAAGAAAAGATGGTGGAGAAGGAAAGGTTTGTTCAGTACAAATAGCTGATTCTAGCGGAAATATTAGAGTTGTATTCTGGGGAGATAAAGCTGATTTGGTTGCTTCAGTTAATGAAGGAGATATTATTAAGATTATTAGTGGTTATGTTAAAGAAAATAATGGTTTTAAGGAAGTTCATATGGGTGATAGAGCTCAATTGGTTGTTAATCCTGAAGGTGAAACCATTGGTGAAGTGAATGTTCAAAGTTCTAGACCTGAAGCTACACGTAAGACTATTGGTGAGTTGTCAGAAAGTGATATTAATGTTGAAATTATGGGAACTATTGTTCAGGTTTTTGATTTAAGATTTTTTGAAGTGTGCCCCCAGTGTAAGAAAAGAGCAAGAATGAGAGATGGTTCATTTGCTTGTGAGGAACATGGAAATGTTACTCCGGATTATAGTTATGTTTTGAATTTAATTTTGGATGATGGAAGTGAGAATATAAGAAGCGTATTTTTTAGAGAAAATGTTGATAAATTAACTGGTTTAAGTTCTACTGAAGTAGTTGCTTTAAAAGATAATGCCGAAGGAATAGACTCTATGAAAAACTCTTTATTAGGGGAGCAAGTGAAAATAGTAGGTAGAGTCAACAAGAATGATATGTTCAATAGATTAGAGTTTATGGCTAGGGGAGTTGTTAAGGCTGATCCTGCTGAAGAGATATCTAAACTAAAAAATGAGGTTTAAGACCCATTTTGTTTTTGGTTTATTTACTGGGTTGTTATTTGTTGAGTGGTTTAATGTTTCTTATTTTTGGGTTGGAATAGTTTTGTTGTTTGGTTTGATTCCTGATATTGATGAATATAAAAGTAAAGTTGGAAAGAAAGTTTTTTTGGTTGGTTTGTTGTTTAAGCATCGTGGTTTAGTTCATTCTTTAATTGTTCCTTTATTGATTTATGTTGTTTTGTGGTTTTTTGGGTATGAGATGTTAGGACTAGCTATAGTTTTTGGTTATTGTAGTCATTTGGTTTTAGATATGTTGAACTACTCTGGTATTATGTTGTTTTATCCTTTTTCTTCATTTAAGATTAAAGGATTTGTTAAGAATGGAAGCTTTTTAGAGAGTGTTTTGTTTTTTATTATTCTGACGTTAATTGTTCTTTTGATAATGTAAAAGCCTACAATAATGGCCGTCTGATTGCTACGCAATCAGGTGAGCCACTCCGTAGGAGCCAACCCTCGGCTCACCGGCCATTGTTGGCTTTTTGAGTAAAATATATAAATAAGATTAGTTGATATATCTAATATGGAAAAAAAGTGGGTGATGGGATTAGTTTTAATTATAATTGTAATAGGATTAGTTCTTTTGGGGTTTTATGTTAATAATTTAGAGAAGAATTATAGTGATAATCCTCATGATTGGATTAATGATTTAGGTGGTGGAGTTAAAGAAATTGATGTTGAAGAGATTACTGATGGTGCTAGTTTGATAGATGGGTTAGGTAGTCAACAATGGAATGATGGGACAATTGATACTGCTTTTGGATTTGAAGGATTATATAATGGAGAATATTTTATTAGATATTATGCTGATGAATCTGAAAAAAAATTAATGAAAATAACTAATGAATTAAATAAGAATAATGGGATTATTGAGGGTTTTATGGTTGGAAAAATAGAAGAGGATTATTTTATAACCTATATATTTTTAGATGAGGATTGGAAATTAAAAGTTAATGGTGAAACAAATCTAGTTTGGGGAACTAGATATGAAAATTTTAGAAAGTTTAGATTTGAGGAAATTAATGATGGGATTTATATGGATAAAGTTAAAGAAGAAAAAGAAAGATTTAGTGAAGATTTCTCTTTTCATAAAGGAAATGTTATGGTTGGGAATTTTACATTAGAACAAATAGAACAACAAGATAGTACAGAGGGTTTATTTGTTATAAGAATTATTTAATTTATATGATAATCATCATTTGGTGTTGTTTCTGGTGGATTACTAGGTAGATTATGATTAGGCCAGGCTTTGGTTTTCTCAATAGTCCTTAAGATTGTGGCATCTACTGCGCCCTTAGCTAATAAGGCCCCCCTAGCACAAAGCATAGCTCCTGGTGCAGCTACTGTCGAGCCAAAACACCCTCCTGTAAAAAATTCTGCAGCTGATGCAACTATTGGATCTAAAAAGATTGAACTCAAGATTGTACCGCCATAAAGCCATTTTTGAGTTGAAGAATATGCATTAGAATAACAATAATTTGCATTCTCTTGATAAGGGTGCATGTTGGGTGTCACTTGTATTGATTTTGCGATATTTATAACACGTGGTTCAAAAAATTGACTTTCTTCAAACATTCCTGGTTGATTACATAATTTTACTGCTTTGCTTGCATCTATCTTCTCAGGATGATTAATTTGTAATTTATTAGATATTTCTCTGAATTTAATAAAATCTTCTTCAGTTATTCTACTATAGTCTTTATTAAAGTATTTTATTAGATATGATGCAGCTCTTGCATTTTCTATAGCATCTGCTTTTGCTTGATAGTAGCGTTTTTTTGAAATCAAATCGTAGAAGGTATCATCTTCTAGGTCGCTATCTGATTCTATTCTTCTAAATTCTGGGATTACGTAACGGTCAAAATCTGCCATAGTACCTATTCTTCTCCTATAGTCTGTATAATGAGGAATCATTTTTTTCATCAAAAATTTAGGAAATATTCCATTTATACCTTGCATACATCTAGAAATATAATCTGACTCAGCTAGGCTTTCATATTCATCTAGGCTATATAATTTATAAAATACTGGAATGTCTGCCATTATTTTAGCAGTCTCTAAGCAATCTTGGAATCTGTACTGCAGATATAATGCAGTATCCGTTCCTTGCCAATCATATTCAAAATTTCCGTTTTGTTTATTAAGCTCTGCTCTATCATTTAATTCTACAAATTCATTTTTTGAAGCTAATAAATCACCCACATTTTTAAGGGTCTCTAGTTCCAAATATCCGTTTGTTGCTCTGTTTATAGTTCCAAAAAGACCTTGATTTTTATCCCATAACAATTCTATTATGCAACCCCAAAGCCTTCCAGGTCGGTCATTGCATTTTTGATCATTAACAATTGCAAGGTATTCATCGTATTTTCCAATAACCTTAAAGAATTCTGCTGTTGTTAAAGCGCTCTTGTATATATCTATCAAAGATTCTTCTGATTGTTCCAATGCTTCATGAACTTCTAAATCATAGTCAAATAGTTCTGAATAGAAATATTTATCCCTATTTTCATAGGTTATTTCATGATAAATTTCTAATGCTCTAGCACAGTTATCATATTGGCTGTTGTCTCTTTTGGTTTTTATTCCGCAATTAGACAGACTCACTAATTTAGCATCAGCAATTTTCTCTGTGGTTGTTGTAGATCCGCTAGGATCATAATAACCTCCTGGTGCTCCAGGGGATATAGTATATGAACCTTGGGTTGTTATTGTTTTTGTTTTATCTTGACATTCTGCTGAAGTTGCTACTAATTCATATTCATTTTCTTTATCTACGTAATCATATTTACAACAATAGTTGTAATATTCTGAAGTGTGGGATATTCCACAACCAGCTTTATATGAGTTTGCTTGTTCAAATTTATTAAAAAATTCTTGTCTATTTGCCAATCTCTCATTTTTATTATCATTAATATCATTTGAGATTAAATTTGAAACATACTCATCGTATTTTATTTTTTCTTTATCATTACTGTCTGAATCTATTCTTTTGTTTGAAGGACCATAATAAATTTCCCAGTTATCGTTTTCTGAGTCATAATATTGTATTTCTCCTGAAGATTTCTTACGAGCATAGAGTATATTATTAATTGATAAGTAATTCCAGCCTTGTTTAGTTTTTAATGCTTCTCCCCCTTTAGATATATGATAGATTATTGCTCCGTATGCCAAATTATCTGTTTTGTGGCTTTCTGGTGTTCTTATAGTTCTCCAGTAATTTAAGAAAGGAACATATATTCTTATTTTTCCTTCAGTATCTTTAGCTAAAGCGGTTTTATGTTCGCCAACAACAGAACCCCAATCTAAATTATATTCCCAATCTGTAAACATGGAAGTATCTTTTCTTATTTGAACATCATCTGAATTAACCCAGTTCCAATTTGCTTCATTAGATATTTTATTACCATATTCTAGGTTTTTATCTTTAATTTCTAACCGTTTAGTATTTAGAAACTCTTTTAAATTTTCAAATCTTTGTTGTATCTCTGGATCTAAATCTGTTGTTATTCTATTACCATCTTGATTAAATCCATAGATAATGGTATTTGAGTCTACAGCGATCATACCTAAACCAAAATCATAAAAATCATATTGACTTATATCTTTATTTAATCTGCAAATTGTTTTTCCGGTTGAGACTGATAAATCTGCTTTACATGGGCTTACTAAATGAAATCTTTCAGGTGGTTGATTTCTATCTTTTACTAATTCTAAATAGAGGGGAGTTACTTCATTTGTGAATTCTATACTTTGAAGTTCGCCTTTAGTTGGTCCAATTGCGGCACTTAATTGTAAGGTGTTAACTCCATGAGGTAGATTTCTCTCTAATTGTTGATCTATGATATTACTAGTTAAACCTAATACTAAAAGTGTTGTTAGCTTGTTCTTTCTAATAAAATCACCTAGTCTTAATGTTTTTACTCCTACTTTACTTGCAATTGTACTTCCTACTAACATAGCACTACCCTTTAACCCAATCTCCTGAATATTGATATCATCATCTGTAACACCTTCATAAGTTACATAGACGCCAGTAGCAATCCAAGGTAACCATTTTTCTGCTTTTTTAAATGAATTTTCCAATATTACTGCATCTACATTATCTAAAGCTTTTATCATCTTTTTTAGTGATTTTGGATCTACTGAAGATAACATCTCTGCAGAGGAAGAAATAGCATTTCTTTGTAATGTTGGAGAAAAATCTGCCAAAGCTTCAATTGTCTTTAAGGTTTTTGTATCTAATTGTTGAGCTAATGCTCTTGCTGTTGCAGCATCTCCACCATAAAATTGAGCCATAAAAGATTCAAATTTCTCTACTCTTGAGAATAATCTTAATTGTGTTCTTGTTATCTTTCCTGTTAATTTAGCTATATCATCAAACTGAGAAACGATGTCTGAACTTATTTCTCTTGATAGTGTAGACATTATATTACCTTTGCCTGCTTTTGCTGCTGCTTTGATAACATCATCGCTTTCTGAGGATATAAGTGTTTTGAAAGAACTTTGTATTGTTGTACTTGTTAACGCCAATTCTGGTCTTGAGGTAATAAGATCTAGATTTGTATCAGCAACTCTTTTTGCTACTGTCTGAGCTTTTCTAATTAGTGTTTGAGGAGTTAATACTCCCTGGATATTTTTAGGCAAGGGATTGCCGTTTATAGTATCTGTAAGAACATCCCTTATTGTTCTAGCTACACCTGGATTATCTGTAAGAAACTTTGTTATTTCTGCTCTAGGTATTGGGCCGCTAATATATATTTTTTCTGCTAATGCATGAGCAGTATCACCAGTTAAACCTTGAACTATACTTGTTGCATCTGCATTTTTTACTAATTCTATAGCTACTTCATCACTTTCTTCTATAGCTTCTCTGATATATGTTTTTGCTGTTTTTTCTAGTACTGCTCTGGCTCCTGTTGAACTTGCTACAGCTTTAACAGCACCATCATAATCTAGATTAGCTACAACTCTTCTTGCAATACCTGCGCTAGTTTCTATAGCATTATCACCATAATTTCTTATTATAATTTCAAATGATTCTTCAATTGCTTCTTTTGCTATTGATCCATCTCTTGCCATTCTTTTTCCTATTTCTTTCATTAAGTCATCTAAACCTTCATCAGGAAGTGATTTAACAAATGCATCATCCATATTTTGTAATGCATAGAGAATAATCTTCTTTTTTATGAGCATGTTCTTTGTTGCGCCTTTCCCAAGATTTAATAGTCTATTTATGCCTTTTAATAATAGATTTTGAGAAACTATCTGAGAAACAAATGCTTTGGCTGTTGATTTTGATAATGATTTTGCACCTGTTGATGTGAAATGTTGACTTACTGATCTCCCTAGTCCTCTTCCAGGTCCTAAAATTGCATTAGTTACTGCTGCTGTAACAATTATTGGAACTCCCCAACTAAACATATCTGCTTGCCAATATTTATCTTCGCCTTCTGGGAAGCTTTCATAATATGCTATATAATATGGGTCTCCTGTTCCTTGCACAACAGTTTGAGCTTTATCTATATTTCCCCTTTCAAGATCCTGCATTAAATTGAATTGTTTTACATTACAATTAAATGTATCACCCTTGCCTTGACATTCAACACAAACATTTTCAAAGGAGATTCCCTTACAATAATGATCTACTATCTCTCTTGGAGATGGATTTTCTCTATTTAATTGATTGATTATATCTATGTTTGTTTGTATTGGGGTTCGACCATTATATCTTCCACCTGAAACAGTAGTTGTATCTGTTTTCATCCAGTTTTCATGATCTGGGCTCCACAACCAATTATTATTGTTATACTGAAAATATAAAGGGGTTGCTCTGTTTTGTGTAACTGTATATATTCCATCTTCGTTTGGCGAACCTAGTTGTGCTAAGATAGATGATTCTGTAGCCATGCCTGTTATCCTTGCTATAGCTGCACCTACTGTCTCTGTTTTAGTTGGCTCTTTGTATATATGAGTATAACCTGAGCAATATTTTTTAGCATCGTCCTTATTTTCCCATATCTCTTCTTTTTTTCCAATACTATTAACTGCACAAGTAAGTGCGTTCATAGAACATGTAGCTATATCTACACAACCCTGCCCATATATAAAGCCAGAAGTATCTTCTTCAATTTGAATACCAAAGAAACTTTTCACCCCATTCCAAGCTGTTCCTGTGAAAAAAGCACTTACTCCGAATAAAAGCAATATCACTATTATTGCAGATATGATAAATCCAAATTCTGTTGCTTTTTTATGTTTCATAGATCTTTATTTCGTTGTTTGTCTGAGTAATCTTTAGATTTATAACTTGATCAGTATAGCCTATATATCTATCAGTATTTTCAAGAGTTACTTTTTTTACATCTTTTATTGGTTCTCTCATCTCCCTAGTTCTACAGTCCTCTATACGTTTGCAGAGACATATATCATTTTCTACTCTTTTTTCATTTGGGTTATCACAAAGTGTTTTTAGAAACAATCCGTCTTGAACATAGAAAGGAACAATCTTTTCTTGGCCTTCTTTTAGGTCATTTATCTCATAAACTAGGTTTTGGAAAGAATTTGTAGTTGCCTGATTTGGTTTATCTAAAAATATTCCCCACATCTTAACGAAAAAACCAATGAAAGCAAAGAAGATAATAGAAACTAGTATAAAACCTATTAAGGTTTTAAGTGATATTTCTACATCTGCTTTCTTGAACATTTTTTATTATGATGAACAACAACATAGCTGCCTGTTTGTTTCATCTGCTGTAGCTGCTTTATGAATTGGTTGACCGGATGGACAAGTTACTTCGCTCTGATCTGTTATACTTGCATCTGGCCATACTTTTGTACAATCAGAAGGACATGCACTTTCTTTATCTAATATACATGTCTTACCACTTATATAAGAGGACATGCACCATGCAGCAACGTTAGCATTCTTTCCAGCTTCATCTGCTGGTTTTTTTATACTGTTTGCTGAATTTCCGATAAAACCTGTATATATTGCTATTATAACAATAAGAACTATTAATGCTATTATAGCTATTATAATAGTGTTAAACGATAGACTTACACCTCTTTTTTTTAGAGAAATCTCTGATTTCTCTAAACCTTTCTTATTATAATTTGAAAGTTTCATAGTACCACCTACTTTTTTTAATATAGAAAGAATTTGGCGTTATTAGTATATAAATGTTTAGGTGACTAAGGCAGGTAAAGAAGCTAGATCTATTACATCTTTTAATAGAAATACTTTATACAACATAAATGATAGGATTATTAGGGTTATAGATAGTTCAACTAATTGTGCCCATGTTTCTTCTTTTAGTTCTATCATAGTACATTATAGATATTTAGAATATTTAAGAATTTTGGTTTGAAAAAAGAAAAGAAAAAAATTAAATTAACCCGCACAGGTTGTACTACAGCAAATGCTTCCGGCAGGTATATTATATTTACTGGAGTCACCAAGATTTGTTCCATCACATGTTTGAGTTCCGCTACATGTCTCTCCATTACACGATGGTAGACTAGCAGTTGTCTTAGTACAACAACATTTAAATTCATCGCTGTTTATTTTTACAGTTCCCATTTGCCTATCTGAACATGCTGTTGCAGATGAAGTAGCGATAGTATATGTAGCTCCGGAATATAATCCTGTAGCTTCACATCTATTTACACATGATTGTCCTGATTCTGTTGTTCCGCCTAGTCCTTGAGCAAATGATCCCATCTTACCGGTAAAAATTGCCCATAGAACAATCAATACAATAAGAACTATAGCTGCCACGATTATTGTGTTTAAGCTTAATCCTTGTGCCTTTAAATTTCGAAGAAATTTATGGCTTTTGTCAACTTTTTTATTCATTTTATCACCTTTTTTATAGAAATAAATTAAAAATAAAAAAATTAATTAGCTGCAACAGCATGCCTTTTGA
>CAYUUQ010000041.1:0-10248 GCA_964447875.1 uncultured Methanosarcinales archaeon
GAGAATAATAGATGGTAAAAGGAGTGGAGATTTAGGAAATGGAGAGTTTTGTGAACAAGATTCAGATTGTTTTTCTGGAAATTGTGATAATTACATAAATGTATCTCATGCAAATAATTATTATTTATCTGAAAAGAAATTATGCCATGGAACAGACCAAAGTTGCCCAAGATATCAGAATCTTTATGGAAATGATCCTGATTGGTATGAGACTCTAAGTGGAAATAGATTTTGCCTTAATGATACTACGGAGTTGGAATGTAAAAACGGAATATGGGAAGAGCCAGAAGAAGTAGAATATCTAAATAAGTCCTGTTCAAATACTAATCTTATTACATGGTATGCTAATACCTCATGGCTTTTGATAGATGGTCAAGAATGTAATACTGATCAGGATTGTTCTGGCAGATATTGCACTCCAGATTTTGAAGGAGTAAAGAGATGTCACAACTATCCTAATGGATGTATCATTGGAGATAATGGTTATACTGTACCGAATCAAAATAGTTATTGTAAAAATGAAACACACAAAATGAAATGTGAAGAAACGATTTGGCAAGAAGATCAATTAGAATATTGTCAAAATGGATGTCAAAACGGAATATGTATTGGATCTTATTTTGAGGAGCCTAACATATTTAATCTAGAGTCTGATATAACATATACAATTACTTCCCCTATAAAACTAATTAATGATCTTGAAAATTCCATAACTGCAGATACTGATACTTTTAGACTATCATTTTATGTTTTTAGAAATGGTGCATGGGATAGTTACACATATTCTCAGTCAGCTTTACGTGGTAAACGATTTTCTCCATCTGATCTTACACTTTCTACTGGGGAAGGGATTACTGTTCGTCCTGATCGGGACATATCAATAACTTTAAATGGAGAAATGTTTGGAGAACAAGATAGTATAAAAATACAAGGTGAATTTAACTTAATTGGGGTGCCATTTTGTAATAACATCTATACTGCAAAAACATTACTGGAAGAAATAAAAAATGAAGCCCCAGAATGCTATAAGGTTCAACTTCCAACTCAAAACAGTATGCCTCCAATTTGGTGGTCTGATGATAATTCATTAACAGATGAAGGTGAAAAGAAGAATTTCAATATAACACACTATGATGCTTATTGGTTATATTGTGATGATAATACAAATATCCAATGGACTCCAGGATGTGAAGCAGATGATAGTGTATGCAATGATAATGGGGTCTGCGAAGACGGTGAGACTGTAGTTAATTGTGCTAATGATTGTTATGTTGATTTGCCTGCTGGAATGGATATGAGGGATAAAACATTAATCATATACAATTCAAATTCACTTGATGCATTAGAAATTGCAGAATATTATGCTGATAAAAGAGGTATTGCTAGGGAGAGGGTTTGTGAAGTTAGATTGCCTACAGGACAATATGCACATGTTGATTATTTACTGGGCGCAAGAAAAGATATTATTGAAAATTGTATTTGTGAGTCAATTCCTATAGCAGATAGGCCAAGTCCTTGCGATGATTCAAATTTGGATGCAATCTCAGAAGTTTCTCAAATAAGCCATGTAGCAATTATCAAAGGAATACCTGTAAGATTGTATGGGACAACTTGGGATCCTAGAGGCGCTTCTATAGGAGATGAGGAAGAACCATCTTTTGATTTTTTTCTTATAAATTCATTATATAGAAATACAGAATTTGATAATCCCGCTTATATAAAGAATGAGATAGTTAATCCTTATAACCTATATGATAAAGTAACGCCTTGGCAATTCTATGCAAAACCCATAAACATATCTTCAGATAAAGATATTGCATATGGGAGAGTCGAAGCAATAAATAAAGAAAGAACTATTGAATTAATAGATAAAACAATTGCTGCAGAGAGAAGTGGATTTGTAGGGAATGTATTGCAAGGAGGAGGATTTAATACACAGACTACAAATATTGATCAAGAGTTTAGATTTCTTCAAGAATTAACTTCATCTAATAAACCAATCTGTGAGGACTATGCTAAAGAAGCACCTTATGGTTTATGGGATAATAACTCTTGCAGATTTGGAACTACTGCAAATGGACACATACCAGGAGAATTCAGCTCAATACCTAACCCATTATATGCAGGGATTTATTCAGGCAGAGATGCTGATAAAAATGGTCATGCTGGGTTTGATGGATTTTCAAATATGTTAAATTGGCATAAATCTCAAAATAATTGTGTTGAACTTTGTAAATATTTTTCTGATCCCATTGATGAACAAAACTGCAGAGATAATTCAACAGATTATTTCAAAGAGATTAATACTGATTGTGTAGGTGTTGCATCTGGGTTCATGGGCCATCAATATAGATCATACCCTGTACAATATTATGGTTTTATGCCTCCTAAATGGAATGTAATTCAGACAGCGCATGGTTATGGTGGACAAGCAGAAAAAACCCCGCCAACAATAATGTCTGGCTCATCCTATAAAGATAGTTATTTTACTGATGATAAATATTTAAGGTATGGGTCATTAAATTCATTAGAGAACCCTTCTTGCGTTTTGGAAGATGGAAGCACAGAATCTTGTTATGAAAAGATAGGTATTATGCTGTATAAAGATAACCCTATTACATCTCTATACATCTATGATGGTGAGGTTAAAAACTTTAAATTCAAAATGAGGTATAGAAGTTCTCCAAATATAAATCAAGGTAAAATTAAAGTAGATTTGAAATTTTTTATTAAAAATGATGGTGTCGCAGATCAAACTGTTTCTAAATACATGTCAATAGAACCAAATCGCGCAGATTGGGAAACGAAAGAGTTAACATTCCCAATTAGTTATATTAATAACAATGAAGGTTATGTAGAAATAAATAAAGTACAACTTCATTTAATGTCTAAAATTAGGGATGATGGTATTATAGACTGGTTAGAAATTGATGGTCTTGAATTAATTAATGAAGAATCTTCTGAGAATATTTTAGATATTAATGTTGGTTCATTTAATGCAACACAAACAGCAAACACACATTCAGGAGATTATGCTGCCAATGTAATTGATAGACTTGGTGGAATAGGATGGTGGGGAAGCTCATCTCATTTTGATGGTATGGGTGGTTCTCCTAGTAATGGATTAGGTATATTTTCTGCCTTATTCTCAGGAAGAACTATTGGTGAGAGTATAGCTTATACTTCTAAAACAGGATTTATTGCATCCATAATATATGTTGATCCATTATATAGGCCATCTGGCGTGAAGATTTATACAGAGAACAATTCAATTCCTTTAAAGCCAGAAAGATTAGAAGGGCCTGGTTATAGATTTAGTTTAAATAATGGTCCTCCGTTTGATTCAATATTCATAAATGCATTTCATGGTCAGAATAATTTAGATAGTACTAATTGGGAACTTTCTTATTGTACAAAACATAAAAGAAGATGTGATGTTGATAATTCCTGGATAGTTTTTGAGTCAGGAACTAATGCAGTTTATGAACATGAAATTAAAATAAATTTGGAAGATTTTATTGAGAATATATATTTAAATCAAAATATAAGCATAAGATTAGAAGTATGGAATACAGGTGAAAGATGGTGGGGACTAAAAGATTATGCTGATTTATATTATGATTATTTAATGGGTGATCCAGAACAATTATGTAATGTTGATTCTGATTGTCCATTAGGCAATTGTGATGAAGATAGAAATGGTATTAAAAGATGTCATCCGAATAAGAGCTCATGTGTTAATGGGAAATATGATAATATTTCATTTGAAACAGAGAATGGCCAAAACTATTGTTTTAGTGATATGTCAACTAGAAAATGTATAGATTCAGTATGGCAAGAACCAGAACATTGTAAATTAGGATGTCTTACAAATGGGGAATGCGAACCAAAAAGTAATGGAAGATTGTGCCAAATAGACTCAGATTGTGACTTAGTTAATGCAGAAGGGTATTTCTATTGTGATGAAGACTTTTTTGGGACAAAGAGATGTCATTCTTTTGAGAATGGATGTATATACAATGAAACAGGGGATGAAGTTTCAATAAATGAACAGTATTGTATTGATTCTAAGTCATTAGTTAGATGCATGGGAAATAATGCATGGTCAGAAATTATTAATTGTGAAGGTTCATGTTCTAATGATGCATGCGTAAAAGAGAACTATGCAAATTATACATTTATCTTAGATCAAGGTTATGTTAAATATTTATTATCATTGCCAATAAATACCAGTTCTGCTAAAATAAACACCATTTTTAATAATGGATTTAAAAGTGGGTGGTTTTATAGTTCATCTGATCAGATTTATATTTGGAATAATACAAAACAAAATATGGAAATGATCTATAATTTTAGAATTCTGAAATTTCCTTTTGCAGAATGGAATCAAAAATGGATTAAAAGCTATACTGACAGTTCACCTTCAACAGCTGAAATAAAACTTGGTGAGGGATTTGAAATAAAAAAGACAGATGATTTACCAAGAACAATAATTATCCATGGTGAAACTATAAATAAACCAGTGAGTGTCAATATAGTGGGGAATAAATCACTTATAGGAATACCATTTTGTCATAATAATTATGATGCATCAAAAGTAATTAATGAAATAAATGGATTGGATGAATCTTGTAAAAACATAACAAAATGGGATTCTCAACAACAAACAACTGTTTCATGGGATATTGACAACAATGGAATAAATTTTGATATAGAAAATTATGAAGGATATTGGATCCATTGCGATGAAAATACAAATATAGTGTGGACACCAAGTTGTGGATGATCAGATCTAAACAATAATATTCAAACAGAATCAGTTCTTATTCCATGAATATACATCATGCCTATTCCTAATAATGAGAGGATGAATATTAATGGTAGTATTCCTGTTTCTCCGGCAGCACCAATAAATGCACCAGTAATATGACTTTTACTTTTAACAGTTATATAACTTCTTTTACCATAGATGAATTCCTGGCACATGTATTCTCCAGATTTTTTAAATGTAAATGAGTCTTCCTGACCTTGTTTAGTCATCCTATCACTCTTAAATACTCGGCTACCATCAATATAGCAAGCAATACCTCTTGGTTGATTGTTAGAAATTTTCTCAACATTAATTATCCAAGTTACACTATCTCCCTGATATATTGTTAGGTTCTCAGGAGTTAATCCTTTGTCTTTTATGAAAACAATATTTTCTATTTCTTTACTAGGTTCTTCTTCAGGTATTTCAACAACAACATTATTTGTGGGTTCTTCTTTTTTAGGTTTTGTTGGTTCTTGATCTTGATTTTTATCTGGCATATCTTGAACTTCCTTTGTTGTCTCTTCAACTTTTTCTGTTGTATTTTCTTCTATTTGAGCAGAAGAACAACTAATAAGGAATATTATGCAGATAGCTGCTAAAATATATTTTATTTTCATATTGTAAATTTATGATTAGTATGTATAAAAATCTTTTGTTTTCTGTACCATCTAAAAGCTTAAATATGGAGTTTGTTTACTTTTTTTAGAAAAATGGCGGAAGAATCTGAAAAGACGATAACTATAACTTATGAAACATTATTTGAGATACTTAGAAGAGAGAAGGATAGACTAGAATTGCAGAAATTAGATCCTAGTTTTTATTGTGATGTTGCTAATTATATTAAAGATAAGAGTAAGATCACTAATGAAGATTCTTTTTCAGATGAGGAAAAGCTTAAAACTCAGAAACAATTGGTAAATATCAAGAAAATCCTTAAGGAAATATATGAAAGGAGGGAAAAGAAGATAATAAATCTTTCATTGGATAAGTGTAAGACAGACCTTAAGGTTGATGATTCTGTGTTACTCGATGAAGAGAAGTCTATGTTTGAATCTTTAGTTAGATTACTTGGTAGCTATCGGGAAGGGATATTAGATAATATTGTTAAGTCTCAGGCACCAGTTAAGGTTGAAACCAAAGAAGAGGTTAAATTAGAAAATAAAGAACTTAAAAAAGAACCTGTTAGTTTGGATGAGATACCTGCTGTAGATAATAAAGCAGATGTTAAAGACGATAGCTTGACAAAGATGATTTTGTTTAAACATGCAGTTCCTAAGTTTATGGGATTAGAAGGAGAAGAATTTGGTCCATTTGAAGAAGAAGATATGGCTTCATTACCAACTAAGATAGCTAATGTTCTTATAACTAAAGGAAGAGCAGAAGAAATTAAGGAAGAATGAACTTAATCTATAATAAAGTGTTTTTAGAACATGATACCGGTAGTCATCCTGAATGTGATGAGAGACTTAAATTTCTTGATTTAGATGAAACCAAGGTCGAGAATGGTGAAAAATATCTTAGTTTAGTATATTCTAATGATTATATTGATACTATAAATAAATCTAGTAAGAACAATATGGCTTTAGATCCAGATACTATTACTTCTTTTAAGAGTTATGAAGTCGCTTGTTTTGCTGTTGGTGCTACTGTTCAGGCTTCTTTAGGTAATGATTTTGCTTTAGTAAGGCCCCCAGGACATGATGCTACTTCTAATAGGCCAATGGGGTTTTGTTTATTCAATAATGTTGCAATTGCAGTTAAGAATTTAGTAAATAATGGGAAAAAAGTTTTTATCTTGGATTTTGATTGTCATTATGGTAATGGAACTTCAGATATATTTTATGATTCAAATGATGTTTTGTATCTAAGTTTTCATCAATATCCTTTTTATCCAGGCAATGGCTCGATTGTGGAAATTGGTAATGGTCGCGGTAAGGGATACAATATTTGTGTGCCTTTGCCATCTGGTACCGGAGATGATCTTTATTTAGAAACATTGAAAAAGTTTGTTGATATGATCAAGGATCAGTTTAATCCAGATATTGTTGGTGTCTCAGCTGGTTTTGATGCACATCATTCTGATCCATTAGGCGGTCTTAATTATAGTTTGAATGCTTTTTATCAGACAGGCAAGGTTTTGAGAAAGAATTTTAAGAATATTTTTGCTACACTTGAAGGAGGATATGATCCTGTGTGGTTAGCTAAATGTATTAAGAGTTTTTCTAATGGTATTAATGGAATGAATTTAGGATATACTGATGAGTCAACTGTTAGTGAAGAGATTGTCAAAAGAAGTTTCTATTCTAACTTAGATAAATTAAAAATAAATTTAAAGAATAATTGGAAATTTTACTGAGCTATATCAGCATCATCGCTATATTCTTTTATCTCAGGAACATCATTACTCTTTTCAGGAGCGGCTTCTTCATGATGCCTGTGTATTTTAGCAAAGTTAGGTACTGCAGCTATCCAGTCTTCACCAAATCCTGCAATGTCACCATCAATAGCGTCACATGTTTTCTTTAGTTTGTTAATAGCTCTTTTTAGTTCCACTAAGTCTTTGTCTTTTAATGGTCTGATATTTATTAGTGCAATAGTATTGCCTTCTCTAAGAACGTTTAGAATTGGGCCTACGTGTTCAAAATCATTTATAATGTAAGGTCTAACTGTAATCTTAGCTCTCTCTACATCTCCGCCAGCACCAAGTTCAACATATCCTTCTTCCTCTGCCTCGTTAAGAACATCTGAACCTGAACCTAATTTGTCTTTTATTTTTGAAAAAAATCCCATATGTGACCCCTCCATAGTTTATCCTGAATAATAGTAAATGAGAAGCGAATTGATATTTAAAGTTTTCTATTTTATAGGATTTACTTTGTGATTATATAATAGACAGATAATCCAATTATAATTATTGTTAAGACTATAATTGCTCCAATGATCATATTTGGTTCTTCATATATTATATTTACAGGTTTTTTGCTTATTTGTTTTGTTGTTTCGCTTTCTTTTTGGATAGTTACCTTGTTAGTTTTTGTTTGTTGTAGGTCTTCTACAGTTACCTTACATGCTATTGTTTCACTTGGTTTACCTGAATTGCTTTCACATCTGTTAATATCCTTACATACTCTTGTTCTTAGTCCAGATATACAGTTTGACCATAAAGTACAGTCCCATTCTGGTCTACATTTATCATCATCCTTATCATCATCTGTATCTTCTTCATTATTCTCATTTTCATATGTTGAGTTATCATTGCTTTCTAACGTATTTGAGTTATTATTTTCTGCTTGAGATACACAGCTTTTTGTTTCAGATGGCTTATTGTTTGTAGTTTCACAATCATTATCATCAATACAAATTCTTGCTTGTTGATTGTTTTGACATTCTGACCAACTGCTGCATGACCAATCTTCAGTACAAGTATATGTACAGGTTGTAGTTGTAGTTGGTCTATTATTAGTTGTCCCACAGTTGTTTAAGTCATTACATGTTCTTGTTTTTATTCCTGATAATGGGCATGTTATTGTTGACCAATTAGGACAATTCCAATTCTCATTACAGATATAATTGCAAGAGGTTATTTCAGATGGTTTATTATTAGTTGTCCCACAGTTGTTTAAGTCATTACATGTTCTTGTCTGAGTTCCTGGTTGTGGACAGGTTGAAGGTGACCATGATGAACAATCCCAATCTTCAAAGCATGTCTCTTCAGTTAGAGTTACTTCAAGGTTTAAGTATCTATATTCATTATATGGTCTATCTACATCAAATGAATATGAATCTTCAGATGTTAAATTGATTTCAGCTACTATTGTGTTTCTGTTTTGATCTTCACCATAATCAATTAATTTAATATCTAAGCTATTTGGGATATTTGTTAATGTCCAAGACATAATTTGAGTCAATCCATCTTCTCTTCTAAATTCCCTACTTCCTTCTTGTGTAAGTTCCCATGTTTTAGTTTCATTTATATTCAGTGTGAATTTATATTCTCCTAAATAGTCATTAGGAGATATTGTTGAATATGTTATTAAATTAGCTCCTGGTGCTGCTGGAGGCATAGGGATATCACCTGGGTCATTTCCATCACTTGCTAATGAGTCTGACCCTGCAATATATTGGCTTGTTAAAGTATTAGTATTTAATTCAATTTCAGTTATTAATTCTACCTGCCAATCAGGTGCATATGCTAAAGCTTGAAATATAGAAATGAGAAAAATTAAGATTATTAGGCTTTTTTTAAGCATTTTATTATTTTTGATTTGCAACAGGTTGGAAGAATTTTATTTTTTCACCACTTAATAAAAATTTATATTGACCTGAACCAAGGGGTGTCATAGGTCCTTCATCTGTCCATGCAGCATCTGTTAGGTTTGTTTTAGTGTTCATTCGAACATCTGCTGGTCCTTGATATGATGTAGTTACCTCATCATTTTGGATTCTTGCTACTGGCACTTCTTCAAATTTTAATGCTAGTGTATCTGTTCCAATATCATATGTTTCATCATTTTGTACTAATATTGGTTTTCCAATTTTTGTGGTTGCTAAATCATCTGAATAGCGTTGCATTGCCCATTGTCCTGATGGCAGATTACTAATTTCCGAATAAAGATTTGTCGGACTTCCGTTCTGATCTATATATACAGTAAAAGATCTTAAGTCATTAGTTCCATATCTGTTTATCATAACAAATTCGCCATCTAAAGTCTCTTGCCAGATGTCTATTCCACTAGGGGTTCCTAAATCTGGAGTGTCTTCAGGACCATAATTTTTTGAACCTGTTTGAGATACACCAAACCATGTTTCATCGTCATTTGCAGTATTTTCTCCTACTAATATTTTTCCTAACCATTCTTCTTCAGATAATGTTCCTTGTATGTTCTCTGCTGCTATCTTTACTTGAGCTCTAGCTTCTAATAATTTAGTTGTTTCATCAGGAATATTGTCATTAGGATTAGGACCTGTTCCAGATGCTGATGGTTCTCCTGGGAGTGTTTTATAATTTTCAACTGATAATTGTGCTGTTGTTGGAACTGTATATCCTATTCTCTCTAGTTCATTTGTAGTTGCAGCTTGTTCAATTGGTGCAGGATTGTTGATATAATTCATAACTCTTGAGAATTGATTTTTTAAATAATTAGTTGCTGCTCCAGTTACTGTGGTTGCAGCTACAATACTAGTAGCAATAGCTGTTCTCCTTGCTCTAGGATTATGTATTAGATTATCTATACTATTTTTGAAATTTCTCATTAAATGCATTTTTCACCTATTTACTACTTAAAAATGACTAACTGTATATAAAGTTTACTCTAAATATTGTCGTAAATTTAATTACTAATTTTCTTAAGAATATCTTTTTTACCATTCCAGTCAAGAACTTCTTTTAATACTTCTTGTATAGTTTCAACAGGTATGATCTTTATTTTCTTTAG
>CAYUUQ010000042.1:0-10050 GCA_964447875.1 uncultured Methanosarcinales archaeon
GTTATGTCTGTAATATGTATGATAGTATTATTATATGAAGCATAAATATGTGCTACTCCCCATCTTGTTTTTTCTCTAGCCATTTTTATTCCTTTTTATCCTCTTTAGGTTTTTCTTCAGCTTTCTTATCTTCTTTTTTGGCTTCTTCTTTCTTCTTTGGTTTAGCTTCTTCTTTTTTAGGTGCAGCTTTTTTCTTTGGCTTTTCTTCTTCTTTTTTCTCGCCAACAACTACTTCTTTTTTTGCAGCAACCCTTTCAGGATGATCATCTTTAGCTAAATTTGAAGTTCCTCTGAAGCATACCTTAGCTTCTTCATCTACAGTAACCATATATGATGGTACATCTATAACTTTGTCCCCTATTCCTACATGTCTATGGGTTATGAATTGTCTTGCTTGATTAACACTGTTTGATAATTTCTTTCTGTAGACTATGGTTTGTAATCTTCTTTCAAGAACATCTTTTAGTTCTAAACCTAATACTTCTTCAATTTTAGCATTCTTTTTTAGAAGACCTAATGAATTTAATCTTTTTAATAATAAATCCTTTTCAATTTCAGATTGTTTCTTAGTTGATGTAACAAGCGATTTTGCTTGTCTCTTGAATTTGCTTAATAATGAACTTGCTCTCCATATCTCTTGTTTGTTTTTAAGACCATACTCTTTAGAAAGTGCTTTCTCTTCGTCAATCCTTTCTTTCTGCCACGGATGTGCAGGTTTTGAGTATTTTTTCCTTCTTCTTCTAGGGTCGCCCATTTTATATCCTCATTTATTTACCGGACTTAGCTCCAGCTTTTCTCTTAACGCCTATACTTACTTTACCTTTATTTCTTCTGAAATTTGATTTTGTTCTTTGACCTCTTGTAGGTAATCCAGATGAATGTCTTATTCCTCTATAGGATTTTATCTTTCTCATCTGTTTGATATCATTATCTCTTGTAAATATTAGGTCTGCAGAAAGTAAATGTTTATCTTCTCCATCTTCAGGAGATTTTCTTCTGTTTATCATCCATTTAGGAGCACCGCTCTTTAATGGGTCTTGTATAATAGCATCAATCTTCTTGATCTCATCATCAGTCAAAGTTCCAACTTGTTTCTTTCCATCAATATTAGAAGTAACGCATGCAAAATTAGCAAGCATAAAATTTATACCTTTAATCCCTCTTAGTGCACTTTGCAGCTTCTTCTCACCTTTAAGATCAGAATTAGCTATTCTTACAATGTGTTTGAAATCTTTCTTTTGTTCTTGTTCTGCCATGATTATAACCTTAGTTTCAATTAATAGCCGAGAACGCAATAGTTCAACCCTGAAACGCTCGTATGAACTCGGGCTATTAGTTTATAGGAACATTGGTCCATTTATAAACCTTTGGATTTCAATAGAACTTCAAATGAGTTAGAAAACACCAGTTTTCAAAGACCTTACTGTTTTCAAAAAAAAACTTATACTTTTCGCAATCTTTTTAAATCATCTTCAATTTTTGTCTTTCGATGCCAAATGTCAGATAACAATAAAATACTAAAAGAAAAAAAATCCCAACTTATAGATAAAGAAGGGTACAAGAAACAACACGCAAAAGGAAAGCTAACTGTCCATGAAAGACTTAAGCTACTTCTTGATGAGAATTCTTTCATAGAAATAGGTCAGTTTGCAGAACTACAAAATAATAATTTTAATCTCCAAGAAAAGAAAAGAGTTAGTGACGGTATAATAACAGGTCACGGAACTATAAACAATAAGTCAGTATATGTTTATGCTCAGGACTTTACGTTTATGGGTGGCTCTATGGGAGAAATGCATAATAAAAAAATAGCAGCAATTTGCGATTTAGCATTAAAAAACGGAGCTCCAGTTATCGGATTATTAGATTCTGGTGGAGCACGTATACAAGAAGGTATCAACAGTCTTGATGGTGGCGGATCAATTTTCTTAAAAAATACTCAGGCATCAGGAGTTGTTCCACAGATCTCAGTAATATTAGGTCCTTGCGCAGGTATAGCTGTTTACAGTCCTAGCCTAACAGATTTTGTATTTATGGTAGATAAAACATCACATATGTTCATAACTGGTCCAGATGTTATAAAATCAGTTACGAATGAAACAATTGATTTTGAAGGATTAGGTGGAGCAAAGATCCATAACGAAAAAAGTGGAGTTGCTCACTTTATGGCAAGTAATGAAAAAGAATGTTTACTAAAAGTAAAGAAACTTTTAAGCTACATTCCAGGTAATAATTTATCAACACCGCCTACTCTATCTACAAACGATACTAAAACAAGATCTAACGATATTTTAGAAAAACTAGTTCCTCAGGACTCAAAGAAGAGCTATGATGTTAAAAAAGTTATATCTGAAGTTTTTGACAAAAATTCTTTTTTTGAAGTACAAGAACATTTTGCTCAAAATGCAGTTATAGGTTTTGCTAGATTAAATAGTAAGACAGTAGGTATAGTAGCTAATCAACCACAGGTTTCAGCAGGATGTTTAAACATAGATACTTCTGATAAGATTGCAAGATTTGTAAGATTCTGCGATGCATTTAACATTCCTTTGATCAACTTAGTTGATGTAACAGGATATCTGCCTGGAACAGACCAGGAACATAGTGGCATCATAAGACATGGGGCAAAGATTTTATATGCTTACTCAGAAGCAACAGTTCCAAAAATAAGTTTAGTTATGAGAAAAGCTTATGGTGGAGCATACATTGCAATGGTTTCAAAAGAGATGGGTTATGATAAAGTTATTGCTTGGCCGTCTGCAGAGATAGCAGTTATGGGAGCAGAACAAGCAGTAAGGATATTACATAGAAAAGAACTAAAAGCATCAAAAGATCCTAAGAAATTAGAAAAAGAAAAGATAGAAGAATACTCAGAGAAATTCCTAAATCCTTTCTTAGCAGCATCACAAAACAAAGTGGATATCATAATAGAACCAAAAGAAACAAGAGCTACACTAATAAAGACACTAGACATGATTTCTAACAAAAGAATAAAGAACCCTGCTAAAAAACACGGTAACGTACCTTTATAATTATTTTCACGATGGAAGAGATAATTGTAAAAATAGATGGAAGAGAACATAAAGTTAATGTCGAAGAGTATAGTAATGGTAAACTTAAAGTTCACCTTAATGGAAAAATATTTGAGGTAGAGACAAAAACACCATCTAATGATATTCTTGATGAAGAATTATCTTCAGAACTTTCTAAAGAAGACAAAAAGATAATTAAGGCACCTTTACCTGGAACAGTAGTTGCAATAAATGTTAAAGAAGGAGACACTGTTAAAGAAGGTGACTCATTACTAAAACTCGTAGCTATGAAAATGGAAAATGATATAATAGCAGAATCTGACGGTATAATTGGCGAGGTAAAAGTCAATAAAGACGATGTTATGGTTGTATTAAAATAATTAAGAAGCTTCTAGTTCTGTTAATTTATGTTCTCTTATTTTTATTCCTTTCTTGAATAATAATCTGGATATCCTGATTGTTTCTTCTTCTAGTGCTTTATCTTCAAAAAATGATGCAAGTTCATTATATTCTTCCATCTCTTCTATCATTTTTCTTTTGAACTTCCCTTATATCCAAATAATATTCCAGTAAGAACAGTCAGTGCGCATGCTTGAAATACATTGATCCATAAAATCTTTCCAAAAATAAAATTCCATAACCACATAACTGGAAATGCTAATATCAATCCTGTTATCGCGCTTAATACGACGATAAGAAGCATAGTGTAACCTAAGGTCAACATATTCTTTAATATTGGAACTTTTTTTAGTAACCCCATTTTATAACTAAAGAATAAATATCAGTATTTAAAGATTGTTGTTCTGGTTTATCATAATCAAAAATCTTATAGCCTAAAACAAAAATAATAAAAACAAATTGATCATACTTTCTAACATGTTAACAAATAAAACAGAACACAGAGTAAGATATGCAGATACTGATCATTTTGGTGTTGTTTACTATGCTAAATATTTAGATTGGTTTGAAGCAGGTCGAACAGAGATACTAAGAGTAAAAGGAATAACTTATGCAGACTTAGAAAAACAAGGATTGTTTGCTCCTGTTGTTGAAGTTAAAGTTAACTACAAAAAACCACCTAAGTATGATGACCTAATCACTTTAGAAACAACAGTTGAACATATTGGAAACTCAAGCATAAAGTTTTCTTACAAAGTTTTTAACAAAGAAACTAATGATTTACTGACAGAAGCCTATACTGTAAATGTCTTCATAAATAAAGACATGAAACCACAATCTATTCCAGATAAAGTTAAAAACGCTTTAAAATAATTATTTAATCATAAAACCCTTAATTCTAAAATGTCATGATTATTACGAAAGATTTATATATCAATAATACCAATATATATAATATACAAATAATATACTATATCGGAAACACGTCGTGAAAAAAGACGTCTGGTTTTTCCTATTCATACCTTAAAATTTTATACTATCTAATAGTAGTTACAAAAACAAAACAATTAAATACTAGTTCTTTCACATTATATAAAATATATATTTTCAAACGTTTAAACAACATTTGAGATGATAAAAACGTCAAAACTAAGCTTTGATAGAATGACCTGGTTAGCATCAGGATTATCTGGAACAGACGGAGTTACAATAGAGATTGTAGAATGGGCAAAAGTAGCTAATGAATTCTATAATACTAAATTAGATGTGTTAGTTGGAGAGATAGCTCAAGAAGCCCTAACAACAAAACACATGCTAGAAGAACATGGTAATAGAGTTGTTTTAGTCCCAGAACTTTCTTTAAAACATCCTTCTAACGAGGAGCTATTAGCTCTTGCTTATCAAAATACTACTAGGGAAACAATGGAAGGTGTTGCTCTTCCATACAAAGATGCTATAAAAGAAGCCATCTTAAAACATCTCCCAGAAGAAGGAGGAATAATCGTACCACATAACCTTCTTGCATTAAGACATAGAAACATGGCAGTAGCATTAGGTATAGAAGAATTAATAGAACAAAGACCAAATATTATAGGAGTTAATTTAGGGCCAGATTTATCATCTAAAAGACCCGAACAAATAGCTAACCTAAATGAAGTTGCTCAGGTTCTGATGAGTTGTAATGGTCATGCTTGTACTGATTTTGCAGGTCCAATAAATCACTTATCTAATTTACTTCATGTATATTTTACACCTCTAGGAGGCATGCCTTATGTAGAAGCACAAGTTCCAGAAGATCAAAGATTTATGATTCATGATCTAATATATTTTCCAGGACAAGAACCAAGAAAAGACAAACGTCCAGGTAAAGATTTCTTAAAACTAATGGCAGAAAATGTGTATGAAGTTGAGGGCAATAGTTTAGTTAAAAGCAAAAGAACACACAATTTTGACGGAACAGAAAAGTATGTTGTAAATCCTTATAGGGTTGTAGAGAGAAAAAAAGCAAGACTTCCCGTCTTTTATGCAGCACAAGAACAAGAAACGTCAACAGATAAAACAACCCCTCGTATTTTAGTCTATACCCATAAACCAACTAATGCAGAGCCAGATTACTTCATAGATACAATAAGACAAGCAAATGAAAATGGCTTTACAACTGTTTTCTTAGGTGATTTATTACCTTTAGAAAAAGATCCAAGATATAAATACTCCTTATATGATGCACTTGAAAACCTAGCAGACCTTGATTCATTATTCTTAATATTGTCAGATGGAGGAGCATGGGAAAACGGAATAAATGAAAGTGTAATGTCTCTTGGTCCTACAGGAATCAACAGAAAAATTGATTCATCAGAGGTAATCTCAGGTTATACTGATGCTGTTGAAGTTTATGATGTTGATGATGCTCATGAATTCATCAGGAATCATGGAACAAATTTCAGACATCCAGATGGAAAAAATTTAAGATCAGTACAACAATTCAAACAATGGGCAGACGCTTATTGGCAACATGGCAAAAAAAGAAGGGAAAGAGTTGAAAAAGCATATGGCGATTTTTACCAGCATCTTTCAGCACAAGCACTGGTTCATACTCAAGTTGACCCATTAATGAAAACATTAGATAGACAATATAGAGAACAAGTATTACCTAATAAATTAGTTGCTAGATGATTATAGTCTCAGTCTCATTCCCAAATTTAAGACTACTTCTCGACGAGTATATCTCCCTCGGAAATTTTGACTTTTTTACCATCAACTTTCAAAATTAAGTCTAAATCAGAATTAATATCATAAGCAATTCCTTTATATTTTTTATTAATAGTTTGAACTTCAACAAAATTACCTAAAAAAGAATGCTTTTTCCATTCATCTCTTATTTTCTTATACTTTTTACCATCTAACAACTTCAAATACTTTTCAAAATAAATCAATATACTTTTTAACAACATATCATTTTTTATTTTCTTATTCTTTATCTTACTTAAAGAACTAGCTTTATTATCCAGTAGTTTAGGAATTTTATTATTTGTATTAACGCCAATACCAACAATAATAAATTTATCCTTTCCAATAACACCTTCACTTAAGATACCACACAATTTTTTACCTTTAAACAGCAAATCATTAGGCCACTTTATCACTGATTTAATACCTAATAAACTATTAATAGCCTTGAAAACACTCAATACAGCAATGAAAGTATAATATCCTATTTTCTTTATATCATTAACTTTCAAACACATAGAAAAATACAATCCTCCAGGTCTAGAACTCCATTGACGTTTAAACCTGCCCCTCCCCTTAGTCTGCTTCTTAGTAACTATAACTGATCTATCTATCAAAACATTCTTAGCTTTAGTATTAGTAGAATTCAGTTTATCAAAATATCTAACATCAAACATCTTAAAATTCATTATTGACAGCTTCTTGTCTTGAAGTAGTAACCCAATTGTTTTGTTCTATAGGGCAAGTATTCTTTTCTTCAAGGTATTTAGCAACAGCAGTCGTAACAATTATTTCTTTCTCTACCTTACTTAGTTCTTTTTTCTTAACTTTCTTTTTCCTAAGGTTCTCTACTATCTTTTGTTCTTCTATAAAGTGAGTGTCTAATTTTCCTTTAACAAAATATTTATTCTCCATTATCATCTTATGAAATGGAACATTTGTTGTTACACCATCTATTATATACTCATCTAATGCTCTCTTCATCCTATTTATTGCTTCATGTCTATCTTTTCCACCACAAATCAAATTAGAGATCAATGGATCATAATGATGAGATATTTCAGTTCCAGTATGAACGTGACTACTTATCCTTATATTCTGCCCACCAGGTGGCAAATAATTTATTATTGTTCCAGTACAAGGGGTAAATCCTTCAAATGGGTCTTCTGCATTTATCCTGCATTCTATAGCCCACCCACTTAATTTAATATCTTCTTGCTTCAAAGCAAGTTTTCCACCAGAAGCAATCCTTATTTGCTCCTTAACTAAGTCAACACCACTTATCATCTCAGTAATACCGTGTTCTACTTGTATTCTGGCGTTCATCTCCATAAAATAATAATTCTTATTTTTATCTAATAAAAACTCAACAGTTCCAGCACCCTCATAACCAGTACTTGAAGCCACTTTTCTAGCAGCATTACCTATCTTCTTTCTCATCTCTTCACTCAATGCAGTTGAAGGAGCTTCTTCTATCAATTTTTGATGCCTTCTTTGTATACTACAATCTCTTTCTCCAAGATGAATAGCATTTCCTTTCTTATCTGATAATATCTGAAACTCTATATGTCTAGGTTGTTCAATATATTTCTCAATATACATTGAACCATCTCCAAAAGCAGCCTTAGCTTCACTACTAGCAGTTTCAAATAATTTTTTCAGGTCTTCTTTCTTCCTTACAATCCTCATTCCTTTTCCGCCACCACCTAAAGATGCTTTTAGTATAACTGGATAACCTATATCCTCTGCTATTCTCAAAGCCTCATCAGAATCTTCAAGTGGCTTTGTTGCACCTTTAATAACAGGTATCCCTAAACTAATGATTTTATCTCTTGCCATTACTTTATTTCCCATCATCTTCAAAGCTTTAACGCTCGGCCCGATAAATTTGATCTTATTCTTAACACACAGTTCTGCAAAATCAGCATTTTCCGATAAATATCCATACCCTGGGTGTATAGCATCTGCTTTGGCTTTCTTAGCAACCTTTATTATCTTTTCAATATTCAGATAATCCTTAGGTTCTCCTATACAATAAGCCTTATCTGCAAACTTGACAAAAAGTGAATTTTTTTCTGGTTTAGAATATATAACAATTGATTGAACACCCAGTTCTTTACATGCTCTTATTATCCTTAGTGCAATTTCTCCCCTATTAGCTATCAATACTCTTTTGAACAGTTTCTTTTTCTCTATCTTACTATAATCTTTTTCTTCTTCTATAGTACCTTTAAGAGACATATTTAACATATCAAAGAATGATTTTGACTTGCTACCATTAACAACCTTAGATAGGTTATTATCTCCAAGAGTAGGTAGTTTTCTTATCAAATTGTCAACTATTATCTCACTAACTTCATTAAAGTTATTTCCTTTTCCTTTATTGACCATAACAAGATTGTCTTTTAGAACACCATCTATCTGATTATAAACTTCAGGAATATTCTTCTTTGTTTTCTTAATTGCTTTTCTACCTATCCTATAAGCCTTTGCTACAGGTAATAATGCTTTATTAAGTAAATTAATAACACCCTTATCTTTCTTTGCCATAACATCAGAAATCACAATTCGCTATTTAAAATATTCGTTTTTTTTGTAGATATTTTACAAATATATTATCAAAATATATAATATTAAACATCACTTTTAAAAGTCAACCATCCTAAAACTTCTAAAAAACAGTAAGTTTTCAATAGAATTTGAATTTTCTTTGAAAATTCAAAAGTCTTTTAAATAAACCTTGCTTTTCACAACTCCAAGGGGGATAAAGATTTTGTCATAAGATTTACCCTAATCGGAGGTATGTAAGATGAAAACAATAGACGAACTAAAGGATGAAAAAGGATGCTTAGATATGAATTCAATTAAACAGATTATCCCATATGAATATCCATTTTTAATGATAGATAGAGTAACAAGCCTAGATAAAAATAAGATTGTTGCTGTAAAAAATGTCAGTGCTTCTGATCACTACTTAAAAGGTCATTTTTCTGGTTTTCCAATAATGCCTGGTGCTTTAATTGTAGAAGGAATAGGCCAAGCAGCTACACTATTAGTTAGATATAACCTTGAAAATCACCATACTAAAGATGTTCTAGCATTTAAGATAAAAGATGCTAAATTCTCAGCTCCAACATTCCCAGGTGACCAATTAACCTATGAAATAGTTTTAATGGGCCAAGATGAACGTGGAGCACTATTACAAGGAAAAGTTATGAAAGAAGGGAAAGTTGTTGCAGAAACAACACTAATGTTAGCAGTAGTAGATAGAAAGGAATTTAGAGCTCAACATAGCCCAGCATTTAAATAACTAAAATAGACTAGTTGAATCATAATGTCAATAGACCCAATGCCTAAAAGGTATGTAAAAGGAGTAGGTATGACTAAGTTTTCTATGGATATTGCTAGAGATACTGTGGATATGTGTCATGATGTAGTTTATGATGCGCTTAATGACGCAAACACAAGTATGAATGATATAGATGCTGCAGTTGTGTCAACTGTTGATGTTAAGGTAACGGGTGAAAGGCAACGTCATTATCCGCCAATATTAACTTCTTTACTAAAAAAGAAAATTCCAATAATCAGGGTACCTGCTGTATGTGGCGGTGGCGGCGCAGCTTTTTGGTCAGCTTTAAGACTAAAATATGACAATGTTTTAGCATTAGCTGTGGATAAAGTTGTTGGCGGCCCAACAACACTAATAACTCATGAGATCATGACAGCTTCTGATAACTTATGGGAACAAGAAGAAGGACTTATCTTTCCAACAATAAATGCATTAGTAGCTCAACAACACATGTTAAAATATGGGACAACTCATGACGATCTTGCATTAATATCTTACAAAAATCATGAACACGGTAGCTTAAACCCAAAAGCACATTTTTAT
>CAYUUQ010000043.1:0-7428 GCA_964447875.1 uncultured Methanosarcinales archaeon
AATATAAGTATAATCCCTTTTATGATGAGTATATTACTATTTGTAGCTGTGCCATCCAATATCATTAACGTAGCAATAGGTAACCACACAATTGGTGGCCCAACAATAGGTATTATTGCTAAAAGTGCCATTAATAAGCCTAAAGATAATGGTGATTTAACACCCAAAATAAATAAACCTAAAGCACCTACTGCCCCTTGTATCAACGAAACCATTACATGACCAAAAACAACAGCATAGATAACATCATCAAATTTTTGTAATAATCTCCTATAATGTGGTTTTCTTAATGGAGATAATTGCTCAATCTTTCTTAAAAATTGCAAACCATCCCTAAAAAGATAAAACATAATAAATATCATTATAAATATATTAAACAACATAACTGGAACAGCAAAAAGAAGATTAGAAACATTACTCACAATATAGTTTGTTGTTTTTTCAGCTGCACTATCAAGATAATATTTTGTTTGAGGATCTTCAAGATAATCTCTTATATTATTTGAAAATCTACATAATCCTGAAGCTGTATTACAATCCTGGCCAAATAGATTGCCAGATATAACCCTTTGTTTTATCAAAATATAATTTACTCTTGCTTCTTGTGATATAGTATTCATAGCAAGTATCATAGGAATAGCAATTACCAATATAACTAAAGCAGTAGTCAAAAAAGCCGAAATATTCTTCTTTTTGAGTTTCTTATTTAGTCTATGATAAATAGGATAAAAAACATATGCCAATATTACACTAGCAATTAGAGTTATCAAAAAAGGTTTTATTATAAGAAATACCAGTACAATCATAGCTATAAATAACATAATAAAGAAATTCCTGGAAATATTGTTACCAGCCATATTATCTTTTTTGGATTTCTTATATATAAATGTTTAGTTAAATATGGGCCCTCCCGGAATCGAACCGGGGATTACCACCATGTCGAGGTGGTGTCATAGCTTCTAGCAAGCAAAGCAAATCTTTGCAAGTCACTAGACCAAGGGCCCATAATAAACATGAATCATAACCAATTTTTAAACTTTACTTATATGTTATAAAATAAAAGAATAATCGCTATAGAATATATCCCCCTAAGACTCTGACTTTTTCCAATAAAATATTGAAATCGCATCAATAAAAATAAAGGAAATGTTAAAATTTTCTTCCAATAAGCATGAGACTCATGAAAATTGGTATCTTCCTTAGAAGGAAAAGACTTGTATAATATGACATAAACTAAATACAGTTTTAATATCTCTAACAAAAGACCAGAGAAAAATATCTTCATATACAAAAATGAAACAATCAAAGCTAATAAAAATGGTGCAGTAGCAATAAAAAATGACTTTATTATAGAACCGGGGATATGATGTTCAACAAAACTATCGCTCAATAATGATACCTTAAACTGCCTTACACTAACTCTCAATATCATACACATAAAGAAATGTGCTAATTCATGAAACAATGTTCCAGGGAATACAAGTATATTTTTTATCATTATTCTGTATTTTAGATAAGTAATATAAAAATATTTTTATATTAGCTCTTAAATTAGGAGTAATATGAAGAAAGGATTTTGGACAGTTGTAAATGATGTAATGAAAAAGTCAGATATAATTATAGAAGTATTAGATGCGAGAATGCCAGAACTTACTAGAATAGAAAAACTTGAAGCTAGAGCAAAAAATTTTGGAAGAAAAGTAATTCTAGCAATAAATAAGTCAGATATCATATCATCGTCTGCATATAAGACGATAGATAGTTTCTACTCAAATGAAGACCATATCTTAATATCATGTAAAAAGAATAATGGTATTCTTAATTTGATAAAAATGATAAAAAATAGAATAAAAAAAGAAGAAATAAATGTAGCAGTTATTGGTTACCCAAATACTGGTAAAAGTTCATTGATAAATAAACTTTCTAAAGGTGGAAGAGCAAAAACATCTTCTGAATCTGGTTTTACTAAGGGAAAACAGTTCATAACAGGAAAAAAAGGTTTAAGGCTAGTAGATACACCAGGTGTTGTTCCTTTTGCAGAAAGAGATGAACTTCGTTTAGGATTAGTTTCAGGAGTATCTCCTGAAAAACTAGATGACCCAGAAGCTGTAGCTTATGAATTAGTTAAAATAATCAATAAAAACAACCATAAGGTTCTCTCAGAGGTATATGGTATAGATTCTGAATTAACAGAATATGAAACAATAGAAGCAATAGGGGCTAAAAATAATATGTTAAGAAAGGGTGGAATTGTCGATGAAAAAAGAGCTGCTATTAAATTTCTTTATGACTGGCATAAAGGCAAAATAAAAATATAAAAAAGCCCCTGATGGGAGTTGAACCCACGACCTCGGCATCTTTGTAATTCCATTACAAAGCATTTGCTCGCTTTGCTCGAAATATACCAATGCCGCGCTATAGCCACTAAGCCACAGGAGCGTCTCTCCTAAATGTCTCGGGCCATCAACTTGTTGATGGACCACTGGGGTGTATCGGACGAAGTCCTTACCCTCTAAGCCACAGGAGCGTTTGAATAAATTCTAAGAAATTGATTTTTTTTAAAAAGCTTTCGGAGAAGAAGTTATCTGAGCATACGTCCCATAGAACGCCTATCTGGAGTAAATTCATGTACAATCTGTACGCCACCTGTATGGTTAACATAACCTCTAACCTTATAACCACTATCTGCAAGAGCTCTAGCAAATCCATACCAACAATGTGTATCTTGGGCAATAGCATCTAATAATATCTGATTTATATTTCTTTCCAACATATCAACGCCATCCTCTATCCCCCTTACTACCATAACCTCATGGGCTAATCGTGAATATATACCTTCAAATACTGTAGAACTAAGTTCAAAAGCATAATCAGACCCGGGAGATAGAACCCCATTATCAATATCAGACCTAGAAAAACCAGAATTAAATCTAAATTCATCTGAACAAGAATCTCTCACTAAAATACCTATAGAATTATAAGTTGTACTATGCAAATTTCTTCTTGAAACTGGTATTCCCTCGACCTTCTTTTCAAAAACAGGTATAGTTACTCCATGCATACAATATCAATTCAATCGTTGGTTTTTAAATCTTCTGATACCATTATAACAAATTTTAAATATAACCTTACTAAAAAAGATTTATATGAAAATATTAGACTTATTCAAAAAAAAAGAACCTAAGGAAGAGTATATACCTTTCGAAGTAAAAAAAGAAGATAAAGGTAGCTATAAAGACTTCTATAAAAGATTACAAAAAGGAAGCAACATAATTCTAATAACAGGTAAAAGAGGTTCAGGAAAAACTGCATTAGGTATGAAGTTTCTTGAAATGTTCATGAAAAAACGTAAGCGTGTTTACGCAATGGGTTTTGACAAATTACCATTTGGAATAAAAAAGGCAAAAGAAATAGAAGAAATAACAAATAATTCTGTAGTTCTCATTGATGAAGGGGCAATAACCTTTGGTTCAAGAGATGCTATGAAATCTGCTAATAAATTATTAGGAAAATTAATGGCAATTGCCAGACACAAAAATCTAAGCCTTATCCTTATTGCACAAAATTCAGCAATGATAGACTTAAACGTCTTAAGATTAGCTGACACAATCGTCTTAAAAGAACCTTCATTATTACAAGCACAATTTGAAAGAAAAGCAATAAAAGATATGTACACTAAAGTAGCTCATCATTTTAAAGAACTTGACCATAAAAAATCTCATTTCTACTTGATGGATGATGAATTTGAAGGATTATTACAATACACATTACCAGATTTTTGGAGTGATAAGTTAAGTAAAAGCTTTAAGAATTTCTAATAACCACTTCTTAATAGAAACATTTATATAATAATTTTTTATCCTACATATACATCATGTCAGATTATTTTATAGCAGAAGCAATGGATGACTTAACTACTTCTAAAAGAGATGACCTTGATAATCGTATGCAAAAATTTCTTAAGGAATTTGAACCTAGAGATATTTATGATGATCCAAATGAACTTGCCCATAAAGTACATGGTATAAGAAATGCTGAGATTCTAGACTTAACTCTAGATCAAGCACAAGAACGAGTCACAGGAGCTAGAACTTATTTATATAGATTAGACCATATTGTTGGAAGTGGGGTTAGAGTAGAACATGAACGACATGAAGATGCTTTGAAAACATTATTTAGTGAAATTCAGGGATGTGAAGGGAGATATCTCGAGGAAGATAATAGCTATATTATTGAAAGGGGTGAGTCTGTTTTCTTATAGTTAGAATATAGTGATGTTGAAGAAAGACATAATCTGCTTGGTATATATGGAGCATTAAAGGAAAAACTTTGTGAAAAGTATGGTCTTGATGCTACAGAATTAAGAGAAGCATTGACTGAACATAAGGAGGAAGATGATATCCTTAGAAGATTTGCACAAGAATACGCTAGTAAGATAAATGCCAAAATAACAGCAGAATCTTTAGCAAAGAAAGATGAAGAAGAGGATAATGTTCCTAATAGGGATTTTAGCGATGCAGATCTTGCTAGACTTCAAGCACAAATGAAGGGAATGGGTTCTTAAGTATTAATGATTCCTAAGCCATATCTTCTTAAATAAAGGCAAACTTAATGTTGATAACAAAAATGCTAAAGCTGGAACTATAGCATTAAGAAATGGGTCTTTAACACTGATATAGATAAAGAACACAACTATAACAATATATGTTAAGAGAAAAATAATTATTTTCCTAAATAAGCTTGTTTCCCAAGCCTTATCTAATTCAACTTTTTTGTTTCTTTTTTTTATGTTTCTAATCTCTTTTTCTACATCCATTTTTAAGAAAAATGAGAGGAAGGGGATTCGAACCCCCGGACCCACTAAGGGACAGGATATCCTACAGTACAACTGCAAGTGTCTTAAGTCCTGCGCGTTTGACCAGACTTCGCTATCCTCTCATATTGTCTGGCAAACTAGAAGGATTCTAATCTATTTAAAAACCTTTTGATAAAAATATTAAGCAACTCTCTTTGATTTCGGGTCTACACCCTTATTAAAATAATCCATTATATAATGATATAATTCATATGTATCTGCAGTTAACTTACCTTCATACCTATGAGTATAAAATTTATCAAAAAACTTATCATACACTGCCCTTATAAAATAATGCAATGGTTTTTGTGTCCACCTATAATCGATATCTGTTTCAAGTATACCATCTAATATTATCAAAACATTTCCTACATCTATACTCTTCTTATCTTCCCCTACTCTTGCTTCTTTTATATCATCAATTAAAGCTTGCAAACGAACAACAGTCTTTGCAAGATCTGCAGGCATCTCCCATATCTCAATCATCCATTCTACTTTTTTTCTCTTAGAATCTACATGTTGAGTTTTTTTCTTTATTTCTTTATGCATCCCTTTTGAAGAAATCCAATCATCAATAGCTCTAAAAAAATCTATTATATCTATCGGACCATTATAATGAATCTTTAATTCACTTACTGAAAATTTCTTTTCTACCATTTTTAGTTTGCGAAATGTGGGACCTTACTTACTGGCCTATAATGCCTATACATATTGAAAAATCTCTCAAGTTCATCATACAAGTCATGCATATCAAAAGTGATCCTTTGTTCAAACCTTTCAGTATAGTATTTATAGATAAACTTATCAAACATAACTCTAAAAAACTGTAGCATCGGTGCCCACTCCCACCTATGTTCATAATCATGTTCAACATATCCATCAAGATAGAATATTACTTTACCTTGCATAACTTTTACTTTCTTACCGTCTTGCACTATCTCAACTTTCTTAAGTCCGGAAAATAATGCCCTTATCTTATATATAAACCTATGATAATCACTCATCTTTTTCCAGTATGCAATCTCATACTCTATATATTTTCCATCTGCAAGAGTTTGTTCAAAATTTTTAGATTCTCTTTTTTGAATTTGTCTTTGATTGAACCATGAACCAATAAACTTAAACAAAGCTTTAGTATCAAATACACCTGAATACTCAAGCTTCATATGATCTACAATTATCCTTACGTCGCCCATCTTAATACAGTTTATGAACTCCAGTAAAGTACTTATGTTCGTACTCGTCGGACTCCATCTTCAACCTCTCTTTTATCATAGCAGCAAAATTATACATCTCGTATCTATTCTTAGGCCCCCAGCCTTGTGTAAAATTCTTTTTTATCACATATTTATTATAAAATGATTTTAAATGTCTATAAAATGATTTATCATCCCATGCCTCATCATAATCTGTAACAAAACTTACCTTAATTTCAAACCATATCCTTCCCTTAGTAAATACTTTCTTAGATCCATCAGCCATAACAACTTCAACATCTCTTATATCATAATTGTGCAAGTATATATGGTAAACTGTTTGTATATAATCATTTTCTTCTCTAATAGCTTCCCAAGTATACTGCCTTTCAGCACCATAAGGACTAGGATGTTTATGCTTATAAATATGTTCTCTGAACCTAAACTTTCTTTTCCTAAACCAATCTACCATAGCTTCATACAGGTCCTGCATATCCCAAACACCTTTATACCTAATAAAGGTCTTTGGTTCAGTCACATCTTTCCATCCCAAATCTTCAACCATGTATATAACTTTAGAAATTGTTATTTATAAAACTTTCCGTTTATTTAGAGACATTTACTACAGACAAAAACACCATCTTTTTGCTTTAGTTCTTCAGCATAATCTCCACATGTCTGACATATGCCTTCATTTTTACTAATCTTATGGATTGGTTTTTTATCTTCTTCTCTTAATTCAAATTGTTCGACAAGTAAATCAAACAACTGAGGTTCTATCTTTAGTATATCCTTTAATGTCAATAAACCTAAAAGTTTTTTACCATCAACAACAGGCAGATGTCTTATATTACTATCTCTCATCTTTATCAAAGCTTCGAATATATCGACATCTGGTGTTATTGTGTGTAACTCTCTTTCCATATAATCCATAACTTTCTTATCTAAAGGATTTATTCCTTTAGCAATACAGTTTCTTACAATATCTTGTTCTGTTAATAATCCCAGAACATCCTCTTCATCCTTGACTAAAATAGCACCAACATGATGGTGATCCATCTCTTTGGCACAATATTCTAAAGAATCATCAGACCGAACAAATATCGGTTGTACAGTCATTGCATCTGCTGCTTTAATTCCTGTTTTCATCTAAATCTCAGGTAGGATTAAATTATATATAAAGATAACTGTTTTGAAGAATATAGATTATGTTATTATAATTGTATCTTAATAAAATAAAAAATAAAAAATCAATAATTAACCAACACTTCAACATCCTTACCAAAGACTCTTTTCAAGTCTTCAAAGATCTTATCTTTAATAAAGACTTTAGGTGGAATTTCAACCTTAGCTAGATGTTTTTCAAGTTCTTCAAGT
>CAYUUQ010000043.1:7438-9468 GCA_964447875.1 uncultured Methanosarcinales archaeon
GCTTTCTCAATTGTATCAAGTCCGCCTTCTTTAGTTAACTTAGCTTTACTTAATTCCTTATCCTGATTATCTATATCATGGATTATAAATGCTTTATCTCCAAGTAGCATTACTTCACCATATTTCTCTCCATGTTTAACCCTGATTTTAGCTCTTTCAAGTTCTCTTCCTCTTTTACGTTGCATATATTCAACCAAGAACTTAATAAACTCTCTTGATGACTTCTTAACCTTCTCAACTTCATCCTTAGTTAACTTCTTATCTTCATAATCTTTCTTAGCTGAGATGATATCATTTAGCATCCTTAAGAATTTAGCAGGCACCTTGCCTTGGGAAATTAACTCATCTTCAAATATTCTTACAACTTCAGCATCATCTACTTTCTCTATACCTTCAAGCCTAAGAACATCTCTTATTATTGTAACAACAGTGTCATAGATATTTACCATATCTTCTTCTTCTTTTTGCTTTTCTATCTGTGTAAATAATCTGTTGATTCTCTTCAAATAATCTTCAGCTGACTTCAATAATTCATCAACTTCTTTACCTGTTAAACCTTTCTTAAAACCATGTTCTATGTCTTTTCTTATCTTAACATTATTCTCTAAAATATCGACATATTTCTTTTCTAATAATTTCTCTTTTTTAACAAATATCTCCTGCATCTTTTCTGCAGTCTCCTTTGGTGCTGGTGGCGGAACACCATACAACATAAGTGCTGCTTGTGAAGGAGTTAATATAGCATAGTATATATCTTCCATTCCAATATTCTTTAACTCATTTTTGACTCTTCTAATCATCTGTTCGCCACTACTCATAAACATATCAATTGCTTCTGCTGATGGTTTAATCTTACCCATCCTTAGAAGTTGTTTCCATGGCATAAATATTCCTCTGTCATAGAATGGTACACCATCTCTAAGTAAAGTGAATATTATTGGATTTGCTTCTTTTAATGAATCCCAAAAATCAGTTAATATGTAAACCTGGATATTGATCTTATTCTTTATACCGGTTATTTCACCAGCTTCAACACCCATTCCGATTATAATAGCTCTTAACTTATCTTTAAGTTCGGCCCTAGTCATTCTTTTTACATCAGTATCATCTATAACTATCCATACATCAATATCAGATGTTTTTGTAGCTCTTCCTTGTACTAAACTTCCTGCAAGAACATAGCTAACTATATATCTTTCAAACTTCTTAATAACCATATTTTTATGAACTTCAGCTATCTTAATTGCTGAAAGCATACCTTTATCATAAACAGGTGCACCCATTGCAATTAAGCTTAATAATTCATACTTCCCATCATAACATGATTGCCATACTTCTGAAAGTAATATAACTTCTGGCCTAATATTTTTGTCTAATTCAACTGCAATATTATCTATTATAGCAAAAAGTTTGTTTCTTAACTCTACCTTACTCATCTTTTTACTATCAGAATCATCAACTAAAATCAAGACAGATATTTCATCAGGATTTGGTTTTTCTCCTTCCTTTGGCTTTGGAGGAGGAAGTAATGCAATACCTGAAACATATTTATCAAACTTCTCAAGAACTTTCTTTTGAAACGTTTCAAGCTTTTTTTTGATTTTCTTTAGTTTTTCCTGAGTTTCTTTTGGTAATTCCTTCATATCTGGTACCTTACCAGGAGGTAATGGTTGTCCTGGAGGAACACCTGGAATTGCTGGTATTCCTTGCATAGGATTATTGACTGGTTTGATATCTTTAATATTCTTTTTAGAAGCTTTACTTGATTTTTTTGCCATTCTATCACCTATATGATTTTAATATAATTATGATATTTACGATTACTAGTGTCATATATAAAGGTTTCTATGAAGTTGTCACTAGTACTACATAAAAATTAGACTAGAACTCAAGAATTATTTCCTGGATCTCTTTCTTTTTTCTTTCTTCATACGTTTACGTTGCCACTTCCAACGCATCTGACCTTTTTTCTTCCAACGTCTTGAACTTCTTTTCATCTTTTCCTTACTTCGGGTGACATTAAATTGCAA
>CAYUUQ010000044.1:0-9362 GCA_964447875.1 uncultured Methanosarcinales archaeon
ACTTTGACATTTTTATATTTCCATCAAGGCTTGGAGTATATTTATGATATAAACTAGAAGGTAAGAAAAATTTATACTTAGATTTTGTTCTTCTTGCTACATCTCTTGTTAATCTTATATGTGGATCTTGATCAATGCCCACTGGAATTACACCAGGCATCCTTTCTTTTAATTGTGGATAGAGAATATCTCCAACTTGGGTTACAGCAGACATTATTCTTCCAGGATCTGCATTGCCATATACTGCCTTAAATTCATTTAAAGTTATTTTTTGTGCGAATTCATAAGCTAGATGGACTACATCTAGATTTTGTGATTGAAAATAGAAAGTTGTTTTTTTAGGATCTAATCCTAAAGCAACAAAAGCAGGTATATGGAAATTTAGTGCCCTTTTTTTAGCTTCTTCTATTGATATACCCCTAGCTGCAGCTGACTCTAAATCGGCTACTAAAATGAAAGCATGTGCTCCTTGTTCTTGGAAATATCTTATGTTTTCAACTACCATCTTGCTTCCAAGATGAAGTTTTTCTCCGGAAGGCATTAACCCAGATAATACGTAGAAAGGTTTTTTATTTTTTATACAATCACTTATTATTTTTTGATCTCTAGAAGCGAAAACTACTCCACGCCTCATGAGCCTGTTGGGATTTGGAAATAAATCTACACTAAAGTGTTCTAATCCAAAATCTTTTACAATTTTCTCATAATCCTCTACTAATTCTGACCCATAAGGATCTATTATCTTATCTGCCATGATACTAAGAATTGGGCTTTTAGTATATAAAGGTTAGGGTGAAAATATAGTCACTAAATAACAAACATTTAAAAAGGTTGAATGTTTCCCAGTATATAATTAAGAACAGTGCAAAAGAATTCTTAGGATTCTAAGTTCACTAGTTTAGGAGGAAAAAATAAAATGGAAGGAACAGTAAAGTTTTTTAACGAAAGAAAAGGATTTGGGTTTATAGCTGCGGAGGATGGAAAAGAGTACTTTGTTCATATTTCTGGTATTACTGAAGGTACAACACTTAAAGATAATGATGAAGTTACATTTGAAGTAGTTGACGGTGAAAGAGGCCCGAAAGCTGAAAAAGTTGCTTTAAAAGCAGCTTAATTTTTTTATTTTTAGAATGTATCAAAAGATACCAAAAACATCAGGAAAGGGTTATAAGGAAAGACTTCTTTGCCGTATGTGCAAGATAAGATTTACATTAGATAAACAAAAGTGCAAGAAAAACTACTGGCCTAAGTCTTATTGCTCTGATTGTTGTAAAAAATATATGAATAAGAAAAAGAAAGATTAAGAAGAACTAGCTTCTTTTTTTAGTTTTTCAATAACTTCTTTTCTATTTTTATTTTTGAATATGAATGAACCTGCTACAAATACATTAACTCCTGCTTTAGCAGCTTCCTTAATTGTTTCGTAGTTTATCCCCCCATCAATTTCAATATCTAAATTTGGTTTTAATTTTCTTAGTTCTTTTGCTTTTGAAAGAACTTCTGGAATAAATTTCTGACCAGCATAACCTGGTTCAACAGACATTATAAGGACCATATCAACTTTATCAAGGTATTTATTTATCTTTTCCAATGGTGTTTTTGGTTTTATTGAAATTGCTGTTTTTATGCCTTTTTTGCGTATAAGTTCTAATGCTTCATCTATATTATCTTTACATTCTTCATGGATTGTTATCGAAGAAGCACCGGCATCTACATAGTTTTCTATATAATTCTCAATTATTGGATGATCAACCATAAGATGAACATCCTTAGGAAGTTTTGTTTTGATAGCTTTTATAGTATTGTGATCAAATGTTGTTGGTGGAACAAACTTACCATCCATTATATCTACATGTAAAACATCGGAATACTGCTCAATATCATTTACCTCTTCTTGTAATTTAGAGGCATCTGCAGATAATATAGAAGGTGCGATCTTTATCTTGGTCATTTTGTAGCCGCTTTGAGTTTTTTTATGAATCTTTTTATTTTGAAAAGAAGCATGATCTTATTATTTAAGCGTTTTTCAATTATCCTAACTAAAGCTGAACCTACAATCGCTCCATCTGCTCCTGCCTTACAAACAGACTTTACATGTTCTGGTTTAGATATGCCAAAACCAACACAGACAGGTAGTTTTGTTTGACGTTTTACTTTTCTTATTAGCTTAAGGGTTGATTTTTTTAGATTATCTCTTGCTCCTGTTACACCTAGTCTTGCTACTAAGTAGATAAAGCCACGAGCTTTTTTTAGTATTAGTTTTAACCTTTTATTATCTGTTAGAGGAGATACTATAAAGACAGGATCAATATTATATTTTTTTGCTGATTTGACATAATCATCTGATTCTTCTACAGGTAGATCTGCAACTAAAACTGAAGTTACGCCTGCTGATTTACAGTCACGATAGAATTTATCAATTCCTCTTTGGTATATCAAGTTTGAATATACTAATAATCCAATAGGTATATCGGTAAATTTTCTAACTTTTTTTATTATTTTAAAGCATTTATCGGTATTGATAGAATTATCTAATGCTCTGACATCTGCAGCTTGTATTGTTGGACCATCTGCAATCGGATCAGAGAATGGAAAACCAAGCTCTAATACATCTGCTCCTGACTCAACTATTGATCTTATTATCTTTAGGCTTGTATTGTAATCAGGATCACCTAAAACTGTGAATGGAACTAATGCTTTCTCTTTCTTTTTTCTTAGTTTATTGAATGTTTTTGTGTAAGTCATTTGAACTTAAGTTCCTTAGCAATTGTATTCATGTCTTTATCTCCTCTACCTGAGAGGTTTATTATCATTATATCATTTTTCTTAAGTTTTTTAGCAAGCTTAACTGCAAAAGCAACTGCATGTGCTGATTCTAAAGCAGGGATGATACCTTCTTCACGAGATAATAATTGAACAGCATCCATACATTCTTTATCTGTTGCTAAAGTATATGATGCTCTTTTTAGTTCTCTTAAGTATGAATGTTCTGGGCCTACAGCTGAGTAATCTAATCCTGCTGAAACTGAATGAGTATTGAAAATCTGACCGTATCTATCCTGTAAAACATAAGTCATTGTACCCTGAAATATTCCTAAACGTCCAAGTTTTTTATCTGCAAACCTTGCTGCATGTTTACCTGATGAAACACCGTGGCCACCAGCTTCTACACCTATTAATGCTACATCTTTGTGTTTTACGAATTCACGAAATATCCCCATAGCATTTGATCCCCCACCTACGCAAGCAACAATAGCTGTTGGGAGTTTTCCTTCTAGCTTGATTATTTGTTCTTTTGCTTCTTTACCGATGATTGATTGAAAGTGAGCAACAATCTCAGGGTAAGGATATGGTCCAAGTACGCTACCTAATAGATAATGTGTTGTTGTTACATTAGAAGTCCAATCTCTTAGTGCTTCATTGATCGCATCTTTTAGTGTTTTTCCACCTGTTTTTACTGGATTTACAATTGCACCTAGAAGTTGCATCCTAAAAACATTAAGTTTTTGACGTTCTATATCTATTTCTCCCATGTAGATTTCGCATTCTAAACCAAGTTTAGCTGCTGCAGTTGCTGTAGCGACACCATGTTGGCCTGCTCCTGTTTCTGCTATGATTCTTTTTTTACCCATGTACTTTGCTAAGAGTGCTTGTGCTAATGCGTTGTTTATCTTATGAGCACCAGTATGAGCAAGATCTTCTCTTTTTAAGTAGATCTTACAACCTAGTTTTTTAGATAAAGTATCACAAAATGTCAAAGGGGTTGGCCTTCCAACATATTCTTTTAGTAATTGAGATAGTTCCTGATTAAATTTTTTGTCATTCTTATATTTATTAAAAGCTTCTTCAAGTTCGACTACTGCAGGCATTAATACTTCTGGTATAAATATCCCGCCGTATTTTCCGAAATAACCTTTTTTCTTCATTTTCTTGCTTTTTTTATGAAATCTTTCATCAGATCATCATCTTTTTTTCTTGGTTCTGATTCAATTCCTGAATTAACATCAACTGCATAAGGCTGAACCTTTTTTATTGATTCTATAACATTATCAGGATTTAAGCCACCTGCAAGGAATACTGGTTTTTTTGATAATTTAACAATTTTTTTACTTATATCCCAGTTGTGAGTTTTCGTTTTTTTAGTATTTTTATTCTTTTTGGTATCTAAAAGCAAATAGTCAACAATAGACTCGTATTCCTTTGCTTGATTGATTGCAGTTTCGTTGTCTACTGTTATTGTTTTTATTAATTCTACTTTTTTTATTGCTTTTTTTATCTTTTTTATTTCTTCAATTGTTATGTCGTTATGTAATTGTATTAATTTCGGACTTATTTCTTTTGCAATTTCTATTATCTTTTTTGATTTTTTTTCAAATGTTACGTAAACAGGTTTTACTTCAAGCGGGAGTTTTTCTATGATATCTTTTGCAACTTCCCTTTTTAAGTTATCTTTAGCAAAATTGATCTCGACTAAAAATCCAACATATTCTGCACCCAATAGAACTGCACTTACGGCATCTGGCAAATTAGTTATGCCACAAACCTTTACATGAGTCATAGTAGTTCCTCAACCTTCTGTTTTATGTTTTCAGCTTTCATTATTGTTGTACCTATAAGGAAAGCATTAACTTTTGATTTAATATCTTTTATTTGTTGTTTATTTTCGTAGCCTGATTCTGATACTATGACTAATTTTCTTCTTATTTTCTTTACAAGTTTTTTTGTTGTTTCAAGATCGACCTTAAGTGTTTTTAAGTCACGATTATTTATTCCTATTATTTCTGATTTGGTTTTTAGAACTTTCTTTAAGTCATCTGCATTGTGTACTTCAACTAGACAATCCATGTTATATTTTTTAGCTAATATGATGAAATTATCTATTTGTTCTTTCTCTAAATTGGATGCAATTAACAATACAGCATCTGCTCCGTAGTATCTTGCTTCATATATTTGATATTCATCAATTATGAAATCTTTTCTTAACAAAGGTTTTCTTGTATTTTTTCGTATCTTAGGTAATATAGCTATATTTCCTCCGAAGAATATCTCGTCAGTAACAACAGATAATGCAGCTACTTTTGATTTCTCATATTCCCTTGTTATTTCTATAAAATCAAAGTCTTTTTTTAATAATCCTTCGCTTGGAGAAACTTTTTTTAATTCTCCTATTATGTTTACTCCTCTTTTTGATATCGCTTTTTTGAAGTCTCTATTTGATACTTTAATGTATTTTCTAAATGTCCTTAATGGGTGAAGTTTTTTTCTGGATTTAACTTCTGCTTTTTTATTTTTTAATATTTTTTTTATCATTTTAATTATTGGTAAAAGCTACTAGCTTGTTTAGTTTTTCTAATGCTTTTCCTGAGTCAATTGATTCGTTTGCTAATGTTATCCCATCTTTTATGTCTGGAACTTTTTCTGCTGCAAACAATGCAACTGCTGCATTAAGAACAACTACATCACGTTTTGGGCCTTTTTCCTCCCCTTTCAGTATTTTTAATATTATATCTTTATTTTCATCAGGAGAATTTCCCTGAATTTCTGTTAGATCTGCTAGTTTCATACCAAAGTCTGTTGGTTTTATATCGTAAGTGTTTATGTGACCGTCTTTATATTCTGCAACTTTTGTTTTACCTGTTAATGTAACTTCATCTAAACCAGACCCATTTACAACAACTGCATGTTTACATCCTAGTTTACCTAAGACCTCACACAAAGGTTCAACTAATTTATCGTCGAAAACACCCATAAGTTCATAAGGTGCTTCTGCAGGATTAGTTAAAGGTCCTAATATATTGAAAACTGTTCGAACTTTCAATTCTTTTCTTGGACCAATAGCATATTTCATTGCTCCGTGAAATTTTGGGGCAAACATATAGCCTATACCTACTTCTGAAATACATTTTTCAACTTTATCTGGTTCTAACATTATGTTAACACCTAAAGAAGTTAAGACATCTGCTGAGCCTGATTTTGAAGAAATGGATTTATTGCCGTGCTTAGCTACTGGAACACCAGCTCCTGCAACTACAAATGATGCTGCTGTAGAGATGTTGAATGTTCCGGTTTTATCTCCTCCTGTTCCAACTACATCTACAATTTGTTGTTGGTTTGAAGGTGATATTCTAGAAGCTTTTTTACGCATAACTTTAGCACATGCAGTTATTTCATCAATTGTTTCTCCTTTTAGCCTTAACGCAACTAAAAAAGCTGCTATTTGGGCATCGGTTGCATCTCCGGACATTATCTCATTCATAACAGTTTCTGCTTCTCCTAAAAGAAGGTCTTTTTTATCAATTAATTTTTGTATTGCTTCTTGTATCATCGAAAACTCCCTCCTGCAATTTTGGATTCCTCAAAAAAATGCTTTTTTTGAATCATTTTTCACACACCCTAATAACATTTTCAATGATCATCCCGCCTATTGGTGTAAGGATAGACTCTGGATGAAACTGAACTCCAAAAACTTTGAAGTCTTTATGCCTTACTGCCATCACTAGACTCTTAATATTGGTTCTTGCCGCTACTTCAAAACAATAAGGTATATCAACACCAATTAAAGAATGATATCTTCCTGCTTGGAATGGATTTTCCAAATCTTTGAAGATTCCTTCATTGTCGTGTTTTATTTTTGAAGGTTTTCCATGGATTATTTCTGGTGCTCTATTTACTATGCCCCCAAAAGATTCTATTATACATTGATGACCTAAGCAAACACCAAATATTGGAATTTTCTCATGGTATTGTTTGATAATTGGAATACAATTGCCTGCTTGTTTTGGATTTCCAGGACCTGGACTAATAACTATCAAATTTGGTTTAAAAGATTTTATCTCTTTATCTAATATTTTCATATCTATGTTATTTCTGAATACTAAGATTTCGCAATTACGTTTTTCAAATTCTTCTACTAGATTATATGTAAAAGAATCGAAGTTATCTATGAAGAGGACTTTTATTGCCATTTTATTTCAGTCCTCCTGTTGCCTCAATAGCTTTTAAGCATGCTTTTGCTTTCTTTTCTGTTTCTATGAATTCTGATTTTGCAACTGAATCATAAACTATACCTGCTCCAGCTCTAATGTATGCTATGTCTTTTTTTAGACGCATACTTCTTATGACAATACATGAATCAAGGTCTCCTGATGGAGTTATGTAACCTACAGATCCACCATAAAATCCACGTTTGTTTTTTTCTACTTGCCTTATTAGTTTCATCGCTTCAACTTTTGGTGCTCCTGTTAATGTTCCCATGTTCATTGAAGCTAAGTAAGCATGAAGTGCATCTAGGCCATCTTTTAATATGCCCCTTACATTTGATACTAGATGTTGAACATGTGAATATTTTTCTACAATATAAGGTTCATCCACATATCTTGAGCCTGGTTTTGATATTCTAGCTACGTCATTTCTTGCGAGATCTATAAGCATTGTATGTTCTGCAAGTTCTTTTCTGTCTATCTTTAGTTCTGATTCGTATCTTGAATCAAGATCTTTATCTATTTGATCGTTAATTATTCCCCGAGGTTTAGTTCCTGCTATAGGTCTTAATTCAACTACCTTTTTAATATCTCCTTGTACTCTTAAAAACATCTCAGGAGAAGCGCCTAATAATGATCCATTAGTATTGTTTATGAAAAACATGTAAGGAGAAGGATTAAGTTTTCTTAATTTTCTATATATGTCTAAAGGTTCAGCATTATAGTTTGTTGTTATTGTTCTTGACGGAACAACTTGGAAGATATCTCCTTTAAGGATGTGATTTTTCATCTTCCTCACTATATCGACAAATTCATCTTTTGGAGTATCTGTTGAGAGTTCTTGTTTCTTTTGCTTAAGTTTTTTTATCTTTGGTACTTTTGCTTTAAAGTTTTCTTCGTAAAACTCTATATTCTTTAAACATGATTTTAGGATCTTTTCTTTTTCTTTTGGTTTTTTATCTGTTATTATAGCATTTGATACAAGATATGTTTTTTTGTTTTTATGATCCATCAAAAAAAGATTATCACAAAAATAAAGTTCATAATCAGGATCATTAAGTATATCTGCTTTGTTTTCAGGAAGATCTTCGAATTGATCAATAAAATCATAAGAGATTGATCCGAATAATCCGCAATAAGGGATAAATGGTTTTTCAGTTGGTTTGAATTTGAATGCTATGGTTCTGATTATGTCCATATGTGTTTTAAGTTTTAGACGTTCTTCTTCATTAACAGCTTTTCTTGCTGGTTTTAATATTCCTTTTATGCTTGATTTTTTATATGTTAGTTTATTGCAAAACTTTAGATCTGGTTTTATTAGTTTTAATATTGTTTCTCCCAGTTTATTTAGTGCTTTTATTTCGAATTCTTCTTTAAATCCCCTTATATGTAAGCACGGATTTGATGTTCCTATGCTTAATTCACCATATTTATCAACAATATCTGCTGATTCTAATAATAAGCAATTCTTTTTTCTGCCATAATCTGATAATTTAGCAAAGTAATCTACTGGATCTTCTATGTTATCTACTACTTTATATATAGGAACAATGGTGTTTAGACTAGCTTTTTCTACTATTTTCTGATATTCTTCTATAGTTTTACCAACTTGTTGCATTGTTATACCATTCCCCCTATTTTTCATTCTAATCAATCCTCTTATATAAAGTTTTTTGTTGAAATTTAAGTAGCAAAAAGAAAAAAAGGCTTATAAGTGCTTTATCTATGTTATTAATTGGTAATATAGCTTTAAATAGCCTATTTAATCTTCTTTGTGATTTATTAACTATATAGAACTCATTCAAAACTCTATTGCCACGGACAATCACTCTTTGTCATGATAAATATAGAATGGATAATATATATTTAAGTGTTTGGTTTTAATAAGAAATCCTTTTAGGGCAATCTTCGCCTTTTCTGATCTTAAACCATAAGTCGCGAGCAAACCTTTTATGGAATGTTTTATCGAAACCTTTTATTACTGCGTATTCTTGGTGGGATTCTGGCAAGGTATCGGTTTTCCAGTTCTTGGTTACTTCTTTTAGGCATTTAGTGTATTTTTCTTTGTCTGCGAATAGTTTGTTGTTGTAGTTTCTTCTTGATTTTTTTAGTCTTTGAATACAGCTGATACTGCTTGTTTTGGATCTTCCATGAGAAACTTCGAATGTAAGCATATTATTTGATTTTATTCTTGGTGTATCATCTACTATATATGTTTTGTATGTACCTGCTAATGTGGTTGTGGCTAATAGAATAAATATTAATGTAACAATAATCCATTTCATTATATCCCCCAATTAAGAAGAATGAATTATAGCTTTTAAAGCTTTGGTTTTAGATAAATATTTAAAGTTTTGATACAGAGTTAGTATTATGTTTACT
>CAYUUQ010000045.1:0-9329 GCA_964447875.1 uncultured Methanosarcinales archaeon
AAGTCTATGAAACAATTAAGTACACAGCCAATAGACACCCAGATATTAGTAGAACAGGAATTAAAGATAGAGGAAATGAATATGATGAAGGAAGACATAGACTAACTGAAGAACCCCATTCAACATTACACTGGGACCTAAAAGCACAAAACAGACTAGGAAGGTACTTCCTGGATTTGGAAGGTATTTGTACTGGAGATCAATCCTATGATTTAGCTGTAGTATTAAATGATCCTAAAATGCCTCTTGATCCTGATCAAAGAAGAGCATATCTTTCAATATATCAACATTTCTACGCTAAAGAAAAAGGCATGGAGTTTAGAGAAGAAGATGTCGATATCTTAGCAGAAAAACTAGACTCAGCAATACTAATCAAATCTGTTAATTCTATAGCATGGAATCTAGTTTATATACATGAAGAAGGCCCAACAGCAAGAGAAAAATTATTGTACTTATCAACTGTGGTTTAAATTATATATCCAGTATAAGGCCCAACAGAATCCCACATCCTTCTAGCAACAAATGACAGCTGCAATAATATTTCATTCTCTTTACTATTCTTACAAATAAGTTCATTTATTTTATGATACGTCAACTTATTCTTTTCTAAATTTAACTCACTAATTTTGCTAACATCTTTCTGATCAACGAAATCCATAACTTTGTTTACATATTTAAACACATCTTTTGCATATTTTAGTGAATTAGCACTTAGTTCTCTATTAAGTTTATTGTATAATCTTGAAGAATAAAACATATTACGAATACCTTCATAAAGGTGACCTGTAGCATAAAACAAGAATATTTTTTCTTTTGTTCTTTCTCTATGGCCCCTCATAAGAAACCTGCAAAATGAATTAAAATTCTTCTCAGCCATAAGAAACATAGACTCTATCTCTTCCTTATTGTCATTTCCTAAAACTACTCTCTCATTAACTAAATTTGAAAATGTTCTTAGGATATGCTTAAATCTACTAATATAATTCTCAAAATCAATCTCTTTAAGATGCACCATTGAAGAAACCGTACAAAAATCAGAACCTTGTTCAGTTATCTCATATCCTATTACTTCACTTACGCAATCATTTATTATTGGCAGGATCTTCTGAGATTCAAAAGTTATTTTTATTATATCATGCCCCTTTCTTAATGCATTGATCAAAATAGTCCTAACTGTATATTTATTGGGCTTTTTTTCTTTATCTTCAATTATCTCATTTTTTGATAAATGAATTGTTGTTTCAGTAAAACTTTTTGATTCAGAACCAATAATAAGTTGCTCATCTTTCTGACTTAATTCTATATCGTCTCCACCTTTTATACCTATTGAATCACACCATTTTCTAGGTAATGTAATTGTTAATGTGTTATGTCCTTGTTTTATGACTTTTCTCTTCATATTCCGTATTAAATACGCCCTTATATTTAAATATTACGAAAAGAATAGTGTTTTCTATAGAAATATATTTCAATAGTGAGAAATATATTTAATATTGTAAAAGAATATATATTTATTACGTATTACTATGTAATATCAAGGAGGGGATAAATAATGTTTTCAAACAAAGACGCTAAAATCATTGCACATCTAAGAAATAATGCAAGAAAAAAGATAACAAATATATCTGAAGAACTAAATATTCCGGTAACAACAATATATGATAAAGTTAGAGTACATGAAAAACGTTACATAAAAAAACACACAACACTCTTAGATTTCTCAAAGCTCGGATTACATTCTAGGGCAAATTTAGCAATTAAGGTAGGAAGAAACGCAGAACAAAAACTGCAAGAATTTCTTATGGAGCATCCTAATGTAAATTCATTATCAAGAATAAACTTTGGTCATAACTTTATGGCAGAAGTTGTCTTCAAAGACGTAGCACAACTACATAATTTCAAAGAAAAACTAGAAGATGATTACAAAGCAGAGTCTCAAGTTTTCAACATAATTGAAGAATTAAAAAAAGAGGATTTTTTGACAAAACCAGAGCATGAGAACATATTAAGATGAATGAAAAAGAAGAAGCCGCAAATTTAGTAAGGTCTCTTTCAGTTGAAGATCTTTCAGGATGCCTAACTAATTACGAATCAAGATTAGTAGATTTAGGATTTTATTCAGTTAACCCATTAAATGAATTCTTGGCAACTGAGGGCCAACCAAGAACTTCTGAGTTAGGTCCATGCAGCGAAAACTACGAAGCTGCAAGAAGAGTTTTAAAACAAATCCAAGGAGGGATAAAAATGAGCGATATAGCTTTAGTTATAGTAGATGCAGTTGCACCAGATATAAGTGAGAATCCTGCAATTGCAAAAGACGCAATACAAGAATTAACAGATGCAAAGGTAGCTGGGAGAAGTTATGAATTCTTCTCAGAATATGCAAATATCAAAGGAACAGACGGAACAGAGAAAATAAATGGTGATTATACCTTAGATCATCCACACATAGAACTGATTCTTGTTGGCGGTTCATTAGGTAATAAACACTATGATGCATTTAAATCACAGGTAAGTGGAACAGCAGCTTCACTAACTATTCATATGCCACTAGATTGTACCTATGCATTTGAGAATGATAAAATGGATGGAGAAGCATTCACAAGAGCAGTCCAAGCATCACCAGATCAGCCAATTTTTCAAAAATATAAGGCCGCTATGCGTAGATTTGGTCCGTCAGCCTACATGATAGAAAGAAACGGCGAAGTTCAAGAAAAAAGCCCAATAACTCAAGTTAAATTATGGGATAATTGGCAGATGATGGCTAACTATTTGGCACAGCCTGGTAAATAAATCAAACTAATTTAGAGTTTAATCTAGCGATAGCTCTAGGAGGAAAAAATGAATGGACTAGATAAATTAGTAGATAACTTATCTCATGGAAGATTTGGAATATTATTAGCTACTGGTTACCCTAATATTGATTTGATAGCTCCATTAGAAGCAGATGCATTGCCTTCACAAAATCCAGGACTAAGTCTTGATGACTATGTTGCTGTGGATAAAGGTAGTGTTGTCTTAAGGGGAAGAGGAGTATCTTTATCAAACTCTAAAACAATATATCTCAAACATCCTGGTGCTATGAAATCCCCTGAAGGATCAATGGAACAAAGACTATTATCCGGAACAAAATATTCTTCTGAAGATCCTTTTACTTCAGAAGCACCAGAAGCTTATCTTACTGTCCCAGTTCAAAGAGTTGAACTTGGAGGGGGAATATCAAAATCACTTCAGGCTATTCATGATCTTCTAGGTCATACTAAATCATATAGTGATAAGATTTATTCTCTTACTCAAGTAGGACCAGATGAACAAGAAGTAATAGCAGAACTAAAGAAAGTATCAAATGCTATATTGATAGCTCAAGATATTGATCCAAGAATAAACTGGGTTGTTCCTTATGGTACTTTAGCTAATGGTGATAAAGCCTTCTCAGATAGAATAATAATAAAACATCCTTTCAAAGAATTATCTATTGATCCTAATCAATATGAGTCACACATAGCTGCAAAACTTTCAAAAGATCATGATCCAAAAACAGCAGTAGATACAATATTTATTAATGGAACAAAATCAAGAACAGATATTAGAAACGCAATTGATTATAGCATGGAACGTAAAGGTGTTCCACACATAGTTGCAGTTGTAACTGATACAACTGCAAAACTTGGAGAGATAGTTAAGCATGATCTTTTAAATCGTGCTACTTATATTTCAAATAATGATGAACTTGGTTTATTGGTTGGAGAAAGTTGTTCTAAAAAAGACGATGGCGCTTATGTAATAAAATTAGAAGATACTTTGCATGCTATAAGAAAACTAAGAGAACTACAAAGAACAGGTAATCGGCTAAATGGAACAGATAACCCCTACCAAAATATCTATGTAACCTTAGGTCAATATGGCAGTATATCTGTTGACAAACAAGGAAACATCAGCTGGGTAGGTTCTTATCAGGCAGCATGGATTTCTTCACCAGATTCAACAGGGTTTGGAGACGCATTTGCAGCAGGTATTGCTCTAGCAGAAAATGTAGATAGGAATATTTCTCCAGTTTATGCTCAGATTTTTGCTTCAGCCTTAGTAGCATCAAAACTAAAAGACCCAAATTACCGTGTAGCTAAACCAGGAGACATAAAACGCATGATCAATTATAATGATATAGCGATTGTTGGTCTTGGTCAATTTGACGAAAACAATAATTTAGGCAATCTTAGACAAAAAAGAATTTCACGTCTTGACACATTATTTAGAACATCATCATTAGTTTATGGTAGGTAAATAAATGCCAAAAGAAACCAAAGCTAGCGATAGCTCTACAAAACTTGAAGATCGCTTAGATCCTTTACATGATGTAGCTTTAGTTATAGTTCATGTAAATGATCATTATGGTTCTGTTGTATGTTGCAAAAATCCAATTAAAAATATACTAAACGCAAGAGTTGCTTCCAATGTATACGAACATGTTTCACATTATCAATCTTTTTTAGGGTCTGAAATTGGTGTAAAAACTCAGTGGAAACAAAGATATATTGTATCAGAAAAAGATGGAATATCTTATTGTGTAATAAATAATGAAACAGATCCAGGAAATTATGATCTAGAATTAAAACAAAGACGAGTAATCCTAGTTGGTGGGGGTGTCGGTAATTGCCATAGGCGCGCAAATGATGCCATATCTCAAATCCTATATGATAAATTAAGAACAGTAAGAACAAGAGAGATCCACCTGCCTTCTGATTGCATCTGCTATACAACTGAAGAAGGGGCAGAAGGAGAATCATGGCTAGAGTCAGGAATAATACCAAACCCCACATCTCTTCTTAATTACGAAACAGCATTACAAGAGCAAAATAGAAGCTACATAATGACAGTAGATGGGAGAGTTATTGCAATGGATATGTCATTTGAAGAAAGAACCCTACATCTTGCTATCTGGCACAATTCTGCTGATATGATTTCTTACTTGAGAAATAATGATAGGTTAAGTTCAACAGGAGGTTAAAATGAAAATAGGAATATTAACAGGTGGTGGCGATACACAAGCACTAAACGCAATAATCTATGGAGCTTTACAAGCGACACAAGAAAGGGAAAATGAACTTATAGGTTTTAATTATGGTTGGAAGGGAGTACTATCTCCGTCAGAATACGTAACTGTTCAGGATGTAAATCCAAGACAAGGCGGAACAATACTTAGATCATCAAGAACAAAACTAAAAGGAAATCTAATAGACATGGCAGCATCTAACATCGATAGATTAGTTGATGCTTTTATTGCAGTAGGTGGTGACGATACTTTAACAGTTGGAAGAGAATTAGCTGATAGATTATCTATACCAATTGCCCTAGTAACAAAAACAATTGATAATGATGTAGGAATAAACGCACACACAGGAGAAATAGATTATGAAAAAATTACAAATTATTTTACACCCGGTTTTCCAACAGCAGCAGAAATAGCAGCGAGGTTCACATCAGACCTAAAAACAACCGCATATTCTCATGAGCGTGTAATGTTTTTAGAGACTATGGGTCGCTCTCCAGGATGGCTTGCTTTAAGTTCTTACAAAGCTGATCCTGATTTTATTTTAGTTCCAGAACATGCATTAGATTTTAATGATTTTGCATACAAATTAGCTGAAAAATACAAACAACAAGGATATGCAGTTGTGGTGGTAGCTGAAGGATTAAGATATGACGGAAGCGATAAACCAATATCACAAGATACAACTCAAATAGATCCACATGGCCATACAAAATTAGGTGGAGTATCCTCTATATTAGCTGCAAGAGTTAAAGAAGAACTAGGTATCGAAAACTCAAATGCTACAAATCCTAATTACCTTTACCGTTCTGGTTCTCCAAATAAATTAGACTTAGAAACAGGAATTAAATTAGGAAAATTAGCAGCATCTTCAGTTCAAAATGAATTATCTGGTCATGTAGCGATTGTTCAAAGAAAAGGTGATCAATTAGTTACGACAACAAAACCAATTGATAAGGTTCTCTCAACTAGTGGCGGAGTAATAATTCCAAGAACTTTAGACTTAAGATTCTATGATCCAACAACTTACCAGATAACAGAAGCTGGAAAAGAATACTTTAGGCCGATTATGGGGAGATAGGTATGAAACCTAAGGAAAAAGAATTGTTAAGTAAGTTAGAAGCAAGAATTAAACAAGAAGGTTTAATTCCAGATACAAATAAACCTGGGAAATTTATAAAACAGGAAAATTATGGTGGAGAAAAAAAGCTAAAATATCTCCACCCAAACAATTGGGTTTTTCATGATCAGGTTGTCACAAAAGTTTTAGATGGAGACTACTTAGAAATAATGCCTTATTCTGGTGAGTTTGTAACAACAATGAATTGTACCTCTCGTTGTGATAGTCCTTGCCCATACAAATCTGCAAAAGAACAAAAAGGAGTATGGGCTAAAAATGATTTTTCAAATCCTTTAGCTCATATGAAAGACCTTGGCTTTGCAAAAGAGTTATTAGAAAAACTTGCAGATGAAGGTGTTAAAGGGTTAGTCTTCACAGGCGGTGGAGAGCCTTTTTTATTTACTGATCTAGAAGAACTGGTAAAACATAATACAGAATTAGGTCTTGATGCAGTTGTTTACACAAATGGAAATGCAGTAACTGAGAAAAGAGCAAGAAAAATAGTTGAAGCATCTCCATTACTAGTCAGAGTAAGTCTAAATGCCGGAACAAAAAATACATATAATCAATTTCACAACCCTCTTAATTCTTCTGGTGCTTTTGAAAGGACATTAAATTCTATTAGCTATCTTGCTCAAGGTTCATTAGAGAATCCAGATGTCAACGTAGGTGTAGCTGTTGTTTTTAATGAGGTTAATAGTTCTGATCTTGTAGAATCTGCTAAAAGGGTAAGAGAAATTGTAGACAAAACAGGCGGCGGAATAACATTTATTACATATAGGCCAGCTTTTGATTATTTTGGAACAACAAAACTTCAAAAAGAACTTCTAGAAGAAACACATGAAATAGTAGAGACACAAGTAAGAGATGTACTCAATGGAACTGCAGTTGCAGTTGCAAACGTCACAACCAGATATGAAGCATTAATGAAAAATACTCGCTATTATGATGCATGTAGAGCATCTGGTTTGTATGTAGAATTATCACCATCTGGAGAACTACATCTTTGTTGTGATAGGAATTGTCATGATGATTATGTAATTGGAGACTTAACAACTAATACTTTAGCTGAAATTTGGGCCGGAGAACAAAGAAAATCTATGATCCAGTCAATTGATTCAGGTGGTTGTTATTCTTGTCCATCAGCATGTAAACCACATCTTGCAAATAACCAGTTTGCAGAGATAGAAAGATTAAGAGATGCAGGTGAACTTTATAAGGTTCAGCTTTGGATACAAGAACAAAGAAAGATGCCTATACCAAAGATGGTAAATTTCTAAACCAAAAACTATATAAATCTAAACGCCTAAAACTTTTAATCATGGGAAAAATAAGTAAAGACATACCTCTTAATGAATTAACTCTAAGAAGGTATGAAAAACCCAATGAATTAAAAGGTAGAGAACTAATCAGAAAATTATGTCTAAGTTTAGGCTTACTCCAACCAGGAGATTCTAGAGATGTTATTGTAGATATATTATATGTTCTTTTATGGGCAAAAAAACCCTTGCAGCCTGAAGAGATAGAAAAATGGGTAATAAAGGAAAGAGAAAGACATAAACTAAAGGTTCTTGGTGTAGCTCCATCTAACATAAGAAGACAACTAAAAAGATTAAAAGATATCTTTCTAATAGAAAAAACAAAACAAGGCTATAGGATAACTGAAAATTTAACGTTAAAAGAAATATTTGCTGAAAAGATTGAAAAATTTTTACTACAATCAATAAAAGACAGAATAAAAGAATACATAACAAGAGTAGATGATGAATTTTAAAAAATCACAAATAACAATATTTATTTTATTAGGTATAGTACTTGTAATGGTATTTGGATTTTTATTTTATCTATCTGATAATCCTGTATCAAAAAAAGAACCTACTAATCTGGATACATTAGCAATAGATCATTTTGTTAATAATTGTATGGAACAAACAATTCAGCAATGCATATCCTTTGTTGGAACTTCCGACGATATAAAATTAGAGAAATGTTTTGATTCAAATCTACCGACATGCACAAATAATTTTAGGAGTTTTAATCAATATATTATAACAGAAGGGACAATAGTATCAGATATAACTTTCTCTCAGGACCAAAGAAGACTTATTATTAATCTAGATTATCCTTTGACTATAGTTTCTGGAGACTCAAAAAAAGAAAAAAATGACTTCTATATTAGTTATAACATCATGTCAAATGTATTTATCTCATCAAATCAGGATACTTCATTATCTTCAGTAGATAAATCAACTACCCTACTGATTCCTAATGAGACTGAGGCACTTAATGCAGATGGAACAAATTTAGATCAGATATTTATAATGGTAACAGACATATCAAATCATGCAGGAAACAATTTACAACCTATAGCCTACGATCTTTTACCTGATGGAGCAACATTTGATCCATCTATAGAACTTTCTATAATTTATAATGAACTCTATTTACCTAATAATGTAGATGAGTCAGAATTAAACATAAGTTATCATGATGGAACAAATTGGATATCTTTACCAACTACTAGAGATACTGTAAATAATGTATTAACAGCATACATATATCATTTTACTCCTTATTCAATAACATACGAAGATGGGGCAGACGAACCAAAAAATTATTCTGCAAAAGAGTGGTTTACACTAGATAAATCATCAAGGTCTACAGGTGAAGGGCCAACCTCTTGTGGTACTTCTTCATCTAATTATGGGGATGGCTGGAATTTTCCAGAAAGGATATGTAATGCAGATTCTTCAACCGCAACTCATAAATCAAGTTATTCAGAACATTACATCGGTGTCATTCCTTCAATTCCAGATGGTGATGAAGTAGAAAACATAGGTAATGTAACTATAGAAGTTGCATTTAATGAACAACCAGGTAGTGGTTCTGCAGGAATAATCTTAGATACTGATGAATATGTCTCTAACATTGATCTTGCATCATCTCCTTCATCAGTTGATATCTCAGATCAAAAAGAATGGTCTTATGATGATTTTAGAAACAGTAAACTTGTTTTTCACACTTATTTGACAGATTTCAGAGCAGATAATATACAACTTATAGTTTCAGAAGACAAAGGAAGAGTAAAGATAGATGGAGACATAATAACTGTTGAATTACCAAGATATTGTGAGGTAAGTAATTATAAATTAAAATTAGATG
>CAYUUQ010000046.1:0-9070 GCA_964447875.1 uncultured Methanosarcinales archaeon
TCAGAAGAGGTCTTATGCATGATTTAAGGGGAGTATTAATGGCACCAGTAGGTTATGCCTCATTAATTTCATCGTATGATCATCTAATGAATTGTCCAGAGGGTGATGAAATAAGAGGACATTTAAAGGCAATCGAAGAAGCAGGAATTACTGCAGAAAAAATAATTAGCCAATTACAAGGTACTTTGGTTAGGAGTGGAAGTAATACATCTAAAAATATACCAATACTAAATAATAAAGTTGATGCAGAAGTATACCTAAGAGTTGAAGAAACTATACTCAATATAGTATATGTAGATGATTCAGCAGTTGAAAGAGATCTATTTAAAGAAAGTCTTACTGCTCTTTCAAATTTAGATTCTGCAAGAAATGGTTATTTTGGTCATGATGCAGAATTAGTTAGATATAAACTTCATATGTATACTAATGCTATGGATGCTTTAGAAGCCCTACCTTCACTTGGGACAGTCCACTTACTTGTAACTGATCGTCAAATGAGAAGAATGAATGGGTTTGAACTACTAAATGAAATAGCTACTACTGACGACCAAGTTAGAATAAGGCCAGGTTATGAAAATATTGAAAAATTGGCTATGTTATCTGGTGGCGCTGATGAAACAGATATCAAAAGAGCTGAAAGATATGGTACTTTTTTACATAAGCCATTATTCCCAGAATCTGTTGAGCCAACAATATATGCTATTATTCGAGGAAATTATAAACAATTAGGTGGCAAAGCTCAAAGATAATCTCTCCAAGTATGTTTACACTTTAAACATTTCATAAACTTAGTTGGTGGCTCATCTGATGCTCTTGTTTGAACTTCCCAAAAACCTGCTTCTCTATGACCGCATTTTGGACATTCAACTTCCATCTTAGGTAAAGCATCTAAGTCTTTTGCTTCATCAACTACTTCTACTTGTTTACTCTTATCCTTAACTTTTTCAGAAATAACTCCTGCAGAAGAATCTCCTCCTGCTTTATAACCACAAGAACATTTAGTAACTATTTTTTTCCCTTCTTTTTTAGGCATTAATATTGCACTACATTTCGGACAAAACATCATTTTATATCTACCCCACTAAACTTGCTATAAATCTTACTAAATCAACAGCCCATATCTTCACATATCCTAAAAATGGAATTCTAAAGACTGCTTTGCCTATCAATTCATCTTGTTCTATATCTGATTCAAAATAATAAGAATCTTCATTATGATCTCCCTTTGTCTTAAAAACTTTCTCACCATCAACATAATCTATAGAAACTATTCTATGAATTATAGGATCAGGCCTATCTGCCTGAAAAACAATAACATCTCCAACAACTAAATCTCCTCTTCCATAAAGTATCATAATATCTCCTTTGTTAAACCCATTTCTTAGTGAAAAACTCTCAAAATCTGAATAAGAAATATTTATATCAGAATACCAACTACCACAAATATCATAAAACTCCCTTAAACCTAAATTCTTTTTATAATCAACTTCCTTACCGCATATCTCATAACTCATGTCTGCATAATTTATACAACTGCCATAAAGATCTCGTTGTAAACATACAGGCACAGTCCTATGTTCCATACTACCTGAAACAACAGCAACTATAGGGTGTGTAGTTCCAAAAACAAAACCTAATCCTGGATAAACCAAAAACTTGATAAGAACAAATGCAAGAACTATATTTAATATCCAACTTAATAAACTGTCATCTTCCCATATGAAGTGCCATGTTTTTTTCAACATCTTCTTTAAGTCGTGTTTCTTCTTCATTTGCCTAAAATGATCGCTATCTACATAAAAAGGTTTCTATTAATTGTGTTTTCAATAAATATATAAACATAAAACAATATTCAATATGTATGGACAAAAACCCACAATATTTTGAAGGTATACTACAATTAAGAAATCCTAGTGAAGAAGCCTTAAATTTTATAGAAAACCAATTCAAAAACAATGAAAAAGCATGGATTGCAAAACAAGTTAACTTAAAAACAGGTATTGATCTATATGTTTCTTCGAATAGATTTCTAATGCAAATAGGTAAAAAACTAAAAAAATCATTCAAAGGTAAACTCATATTATCAAGAAAGACTCACACAAGAAACCATTTAACAAGTAAAGAAGTATATAGAGTAACTGTTTGTTTTAGGTTCGAAGACGAAAACAAAGACTAAATTCTTTCTCTTTTATAATCTTCAACTATTTTATCTAAGATATTTCTCTTATTCTTTATCTTATCAAAGTCATTTTTATCAATAATGGCAAAATATCCGTTCTCCTCTATATTTAACTGATCAGAATCTATAAAAACAAATGGTAACTTACTTTCAACCTTATTACTTATAGGTTTTTTATACAATATTAGCTGTATCTTTCCTTTAATTGCATTAATAACATTATCACTAACAATATCAGGATCTTTAACTAAAAGAATGTCTCCTTTTGAAATATTCAGATAATTCTTCTTTTTCTCCCATTCATGTAAACCTAAGTTATCTAATTTCTTCAAGAGTATACTCTTATTAAGATTAGATAATATATAAATCAGGTTTGTAGTTTCATCCTGCAATGCTTTAATTTCAAGATCTTTTTTATTTAATTTGCTACTAAATATCTTTATTCTTTTTTCCTTAAAATCTAATAAAGATTTCATACGCTTATCCTGTTGGGATTTACTTATTTGTTTAAACATAATCTGATAATCTTTTTTCATAGAACTCATTTCATTCTTAAATTTATTATTTTGCTTTTTCAATAAATCTATTTCTTTCTTAGTATCCTTATATTTCTTATATAATTCTAAAAAATCTTTCTCTCTTAATTTCTTTTCTTCAACAACCTCTTTGATTATCTTAACTTCATCTTTCTCAGGCTGTTCTATTACCTCTACTGCATCTCTGATATTAAGTCCCTTTCCAACTACAAACTCCATAAGTTGTGATTTAATCTTCTGTTTTTTATAATGATCAACAAAAATATGTATCTTTTTCAACAAACTATCTATTTTCTTCAGAGCAAACAATGCTGCTGCTAAGGAATCTATCTCATGTTGGTTTTTTACCCCATAATCTTTGACAATCTCTTTCTTCTCAACAACCTTAAGGTCATAATTAGGGGTTATAACTTTAGCACCTAATTTAACTGCCACTTTATCTACAAAATCTTGACTATGTTCTTTATCACTAGCGATTATCAGTGGTTTACCTAACTTAATAATATGAGATATCATCTCAGAAACATCTAAGTTTTTCTCAGAATATGTGCTAACTAAATTTCCATCTAAATCAATAGCTGCATAAGCTGCAGTTATTCCTGGATCAACACCAACAATTAATAATCGTTTTTCCCCCATATAGTATAATTTAGAATAGCTAATATTTAAAATATTTCTTAAACATTATTACCCATATATGAGTAACATAAAGTTTATAAGTAACTACTCATTCTACCTATAATATGTATGAACACATAGAATTACTACTGCAAATTGCAAAAAAATCTAAACTATTTGGAACTATAAAAACATCTACATTACAAATAGCCAAACAAACTAGGATGTCTCAACAAACAATAAGCAGAAAACTTAGAGAAATGGAAAAATTATGCCTAATAAAAAGAGTAGCATCTCCAAATGGGTTAACTATATCTCTAGATGATGAAGGAAGAAACATACTACAAAAAAACTATCAAGACTTAAGCAAAATATTTGGTAGTTATAAAAAAGAAATAGAAGGAACAATAAAAAAAGGAATAGGAGAAGGTGCTTATTATGTTTCTCAAAAAAACTATCAAGAACAATTCAAGAAATTTATCGGTTTCAAAGCATATCCGGGTACATTAAATATCATGATCAATAAAGAAGAACTAATGCTACTTATTTCAAATTCAGATAAAATAATTATTAAAAGTTTTAAGACAAAAGAACGTTCTTTCGGATCGTTAACTTGCTATAAGATAAAAGTAAATAATGTAGACTCTGCTATAGTTATACCTGAAAGAACAAGGCATGATGAAGATATGATAGAAGTTATAGCTGAAGTCAACCTAAGAAATAAACTAAGCTTAAAAGATGAGGATAAAGTAATAATAAGATGAAAATAGGAATAGCAGATACAATGTTTGCAAGAGTAGATATGTTTAACATAGCTAAAAAAGCGATCGTAGACTCTATGGAATCTATAAAAATAGAAAGATATACTGTTCCAGGAGTAAAAGATTTACCAGTTGCATGTAAAAAACTACTAGAGGAGTATAATTGTGATATCTGCATAGCATTAGGCATGCCTGGCGATAAACCAATAGATAAAACATGCACCCATGAAGCTTCTCAAGCTATCCAACAAGCCCAACTTCTAACAAATAAACACATATTAGAGATATTTATCCACTTAGATGAAGAACAAAATGAAAAAAAATTATTAGAAATAGTAAAAAACAGAACTTACGATCATACAAAGAATGCTATTTTCCTGTTAAAAGATAAAACAGCCCTTTCTAGTAAAGCTGGAAAAGGAATAAGACAAGGAAAAAACAATATCGGAAACATAGATTAGGAGGCAAAAAATGGCAAATGAAAAATTAGGAGTAGTAGTTTCAGACTACAACGCAGATATAACACATTTAATGAGAGATCTGGCAGTAGAACATGCAGATTTCTTAGGTGCTAAAGTAACTAAAATTATAATGGTACCTGGAGCTTTTGACATACCATTAGCTGTAAGCAAACTAATAAAAAAAGTAGATGGTGTTATCTGCTTAGGGGCAGTTATCGAAGGCGACACAAAGCACGATGAAATCGTTGCACATAATGCAGCAAGAAAAGTAACAGACCTAAGTATAGAATCAGGTAAACCAGTAGCTTTAGGAATTTCTGGCCCTGGAATGAGCAGAGCTGATGGAATTAAACGTCTAGAAGGCTATGCTAAAAGATCTGTTGAATCATGCCTAAAGATGATTAGAAATCTAAAATAATTTTATTTTTTGTTTAAATTATACTAAAGACACCGAATATTATAACAATCATTTATCACGAATATAAAAACATTTATATATACATTTATTTCAATATTGTAAATATGAAAACAACTAAAGTTCAAAATTACATATTGTACGCTTTAGGAAAATGGTTTGTAGAAGCAAATGAAGCAATTGTAGACAAACCATTAGCTGTTTCTATAAATAAAAAAACATTTATTGAACTTGTTAAAAAAGCAAAGATAGCAAAAAAACAAGATCGTGCTTTATACAAAAACCTAGAAATACTAGAAAAAAAGAAATTAATAATCTACAAAAACAAAGAACTTGAATTAACAGAAAAAGGAAAAAAACTATACAAGAAAATAGAATCAGACATCCTACCATATTTTGATCTAATAACAACATTAAAAGAAAAAAATCCAATAAAGTACACTAGAAAAATTCAAACAATACTTAAATAAACTATTTCTTATTTAGAACTATAATATTTCCCCTACCTTTCTTTATTCTTTTCAAAATACCTTTCTCTTCTAATTCAGAGATCATCAAACTTACTTTAGCCTCTGACAAAGGTATCTTCTTTCTTATGTCCTTTTGTGTTACCCTGCCGCCTTCCTTTCCGATAATAGCTAATAATTCTTGAGTATATTTATCTACTTCCACATCTGAAGGTATCTTAGGTCTTGATCTAAGCTTATAGATAGTAACACCCAAAAATATCAAAAGTAATACGCTAATAACAGATATCAATAAAGTATAATTAAATAATGGATTAACAGGCATATCAATCTTCTTAGCAGGATTAAGAAAAAGATCAACTAAAAAATAACCATTTCTTGCAATAGTAACATTCTCAGAAGTATAAAGATAATTATCTCCACCAATTCTATATTTTGCAACAACAGCATAATTACCAGTATCTAATACAAAAGAATACTGGCCCTCTTTGGATACAAATACTTGTGGTGGTGTAGTATTTACTTCTACTATAACATCATTTAACTTATTAAAATTTGAATCATAAATTGTACCATGAAGAATAGCAGCAGAAGCAAAGCTAACACATAATAAAAACAATATTAAATATATTGTCCCCTTCATAATAGAGATATAATAGAGGATAGTATAAAAATGTTTCCATATATAGAGAGAATAGACCAGGTTATAATAACCCAATAAAGTTTTATATAGGCATATAACACCCTATAAAGTTTAAAAAGAGCATATAAAGTTTTAATTTTCTTGAATTATAAGAGTATTTATAAATAAAGTCCACTATTTAGATAGTATACCTAAACATTTGGCTATCAGGTGAGAGAACCAAAGTTCCTCACATAGGTATTTTTTTTATTTTTTTAATTTTTTCTTTTATTTTAAACAAAGACTAACTATAGATATATTCAAGTAAGTTATATAAATAAGATATACTTCTTTATAATTATGGTTAAATTAGATGGAAATTATCTTGAAGGTGGTGGCCAAATAGTAAGAACTGCTTTAGCTCTTTCTACAATAAAACAAAAAGTAGTTGAAATAACAGATATAAGAAAAGGAAGATCTAAACCTGGTCTAAAGAACCAACACCTAAATTGTATAAAAGCATTAAAACAACTATGTAATGCTCATGCTGAAGGAGATGAACTAGGATCAACTTATCTAAAATTTTATCCTTCAAAACTAAAACCCAAAACTCTAGAAATAGATATAGGAACAGCAGGCTCAATATCATTATTATTACAATCATTACTTCCGCCATTGATATTTGCCAAATCCAAGTCTAAACTCACAATAACAGGAGGAACAGATACAATGTGGGCTATTCCTTATGATTACTTAGCTAATGTACTTATCCCTCAGCTAAAAAAATATGCAGATATTAACATTAAATTAGAAAAAAGAGGATATTATCCAAAAGGAGGGGGTAAAGTAGAAATTAAGATTAAACCTAAAGAAGAACAACCTAAAATAAACCTCCTAAAACAAGGTAATATTGTTCAAATAAAGGGTATTTCTCATGCTTCTACAAATTTACAAAATGCCCAAGTAGCTGAACGCCAATCTCAAGCAGCTAAATTAGTATTATCCAAACTAAACTGTCCAATCCAAATAAGTAATTTCTACACAGATACATTATCAACTGGTTCAGGAATCATATTATGGGCAATCTTCTCCCAAGATGAAAATGAAATAGATTTTCAAAATCCTATAAGAATCGGTGCAGATTCATTAGGAGAAAGAGGTAAAAGATCAGAAGAAGTAGGTAAAATTGCTGCAGATAAGTTATTAAAAGAAATAGATTCTAACGCTCCAGTTGATTCTCACCTAGCAGATAACCTAATCCCATTTTTAGCAATATATGGTGGAAAAATCAAGGTTTCGAAGATAACAGACCATACATTAACTAATATATATGTATGTGAGCAATTCTTAGAGGATAAGTTCACAATAGACAAAGAGAATAATATTATTTCCTACAATACCTAAAAATCGAAGCATTTTTAAACAGAATTAGAATTCTGAACCTAAAATGGAAAAAGAAATAAAATGTTCATCATGTAAAGTTAGAATAGCTAACTCAGAAGGTACAGCTAGATTTATGTGCCCAAAATGTGGTAAAGAAGAAATAATAAGGTGCAAACATTGCAGATCTACTTCTGCTAAGTACAAATGCCATTCCTGTGGCTTTGAAGGACCGAATTGAGGTGTTTATTATGGCAAATGCAATTGTAACAATAAAGATAATGCCAGAGTCTCCGGATATAGACTTGGCTAAAATAGAAGAAGAAGCTAAAAAACTAATAATCGAATTTGCAGGTGAAGGCGAAACAAAAACTGAAATAGAACCTGTTGCTTTTGGATTAAAAGCAGTAAAGATTCTGTTTGTAGTTGATGAAGCAAAAGGATCACCTGACCAGGTTTCTGACAAAATAGCTGAACTTGAAGGAGTTAATTCTTCAGAAGTTACTGATGTTAGAAGAGCTATTGGTTAAAATTTTATTTTTTCTTAATTATCTTTAATAATTCTTTATATTCTATATCAGATCTTATAGATGTGTTAGAAAAATGTGTTTCTGAAGATTTGTAGCCACCATTAGTTATACTATCCATCAAATCTAACTTCCTAGGCATATTCTTTATTTTTTCCCTTTTGACTATTTTATGTATGTCATAAAAGCCTACAGTATTTATCCTACATTCATCCTTAATAATATTTAAAATTTTATCATTCTCTGAAACATTATTATTTTTACACATAGTATCAACTAGTTTACTATCCCATAATTTACCTAACCATAATGGTCCACTGCCCATAAACATACCATGCAACTTCAAAACACCATCAACATCTTTTTTACCTTTCAAACATCTAAAAAATACCCTCATATAGTGGTCTTTAGAATAACTAAATATAGGAATAAGTGCTTTATCAAACTGCGCCCCAATTAATTGTACTTTTCTGATGAGTATCCTTATACCAATCTCATGCATAAGTTCATTTCTTAAGGGCTTTGCCCAGTACTTCCTCAAGCATGCCTTAGGATATGTTCCACTTAAAGCTGAAGTATCAGTTGCCGTAACCGCAATAATTCCATTTCGAGATATGCGTTTAACAGCAGCATCTAAAAACAAATTAGGGCTTCCAAATGGATCAATATCTATATAATCAAAGCCTTTTGAATTTAATAAAAACAAATTAGCATCTTCATTTGATATCTTTATCTTATTGTTTTTCTTAATATTATTTAATCTCAAATTCTTATTTATGTTCTTGATAGCATCTTCACTATAATCATTGACAAAAATCTCTTTAATTTTATCTTTGTTAAGTTCCAATAAAAATCTAATACTCCTAATCCCTGACCCTGCTAACATATCTGCAATATTCATATCTTTATCCTTAATAGAATTCAAAAATAATATTGAAATATCTCTATTAAACTTCATAACAGGGTTATAGAATACTTCCATTTGTTTACTTACAGTATCAGCTAACTTAACATTTAACTTAGCTTCTCCCTCAGATATAGTTTCTTTCATGTCAATTTATATTTTCCTTTAAGTGTCTTATCAGGATAAACTACAACTCCTTT
>CAYUUQ010000047.1:0-8940 GCA_964447875.1 uncultured Methanosarcinales archaeon
AGCAATCTTTCCTTCTATAGCTGAAGCTGCAACAGTTGCAGGACTAGCAAGATAAACCTCACTTTCGGGTGAGCCCATTCTTCCGGTAAAGTTTCTATTAGTAGTTGATATGCATTTCTCTCCTGCTGCAAGTATTCCCATATGTCCACCTAAGCATGCTCCACATGTTGGAGTTGATATAGCTGCACCTGCCTCGCTAAATATCTTAAATAATCCTTCTTCCATTGCTTGATTCCAGATATCTGTTGTAGCTGGAACTATTAATAATCTTGTTCCTTCGGCTACTTTTTTTCCTTTTAATATCTCTGCTGCAACTCTTAAATCTTCTATTCTTCCATTTGTACAGCTTCCGATATAAGCCTGATCAACTTTTATCTCCATCTTTTCAGCTTCAATAACAGATTTTCCATTTGAAGGAAGATCTGGAAAAGCAACAATAGGTTCAAACTCAGCTGCATTGTATTCTTTTATTTCTAAGTACTTCGCGTCTTTGTCTGATTCAAATATTTCAAATTTGGCATCTGTTCTTTCTTTTACATAAGCTAGTGTTTTTTCATCTGGTGCTATTATTCCAGATTTACCACCTGCTTCTATTGCCATATTTGTTATTGTCATCCTTGATTCTATTGTTAGATTTGAGATTGTAGAACCTTCAAATTCCATTGCCTTGTACAAAGCCCCATCTACTCCAATATCTGTTATTATCTTTAGAATTATATCCTTAGAATAAACTCCGTTTGGAAGTTTCCCATTTATCTCAAACTTGATTGTTTCAGGAACCTTAAACCATAGTTCTCCTGTTGCTAGAGCTGCAGCAACATCTGTACTGCCTACACCAGTTGAGAATGCTCCTAAAGCACCATGTGTACATGTGTGTGAGTCTCCAGCAATTATTGTCATTCCAGGTGTAACGTGGCCTTGTTCTGGTAAGATTGCATGACAAACTCCGTGTTTACCAATATCATAGAAATTCTTAATACCTTGTTTCTTTACCCATTTTCTGATCCTGTTTACCATCTCTGCTGATTTAATATCTTTATTTGGTATAAAATGATCTGGAGTTACAACTACTTTGTCTGGATCAAAAACTTTGTCCATTCCTGCTTTTTCAAGCATATCAATAGCAGGTGTTGTCGTAACATCATGACACATTATGGTGTCGATTTTAGCATTTATTAATTCTCCTGGCTTGACATTATCTTTATTAGCATGTTTTGCTAGGATTTTCTCAGTTATAGTCATTCCCATTTTTAGTTTCCTCCGATATGTGAGTTAGCGAGATTCAGAGAGTATATAAATATATGTTGTACGATTGTAGTACAATTATAGAAAAATTTATTAAGTGTTAAGTGTTTTATCAGAATATGGATGAATCGATATTACTAAAGATTGGGTTAACAGGTAATGAATCTAAGATATATATGATATTACTTGAAATGGGAGAAGCAATAGCATCTGACTTAGCGAAGAAAACTGATATTTCAAGACCTCATGTTTATGACTCTATTAATAGGTTAATGGAAAAAGGACTATGTTCTTATGTTATAAAGAATAATAAAAAATACTTTAAAGCAGCTAGCCCTAAAGAGATAATAAACTATCTTGATGAGGAAAAAGATAAGATAAGCGATAAGCAAAAAGAGATAAGGGGAATATTACCTGAACTTCTTAGGATCCATTCTGAGAGAAAAGCTAAAACATCAGTTGAGGTTTTTGAAGGAAAGGAAGGATTGAAAACAGTTCTTATGGATATTGTCAATTATGGAGAAGATTTTGTTGCTTTTGGAGCAACTGAAAACTTTCCAAAGGTCTTTCCATTATTCTCAGAGATATTTGTAAAAAGAAGACAACAAAAAGACATAAAAGCAAAGATTGTTGTAGTTAAAGGAGAAAAACCAATTGAAACTAAGTTAAATTCTTATAGGTGGATACCTAAGGAGTATGGTTTGCCTTCGTCAACTATAATCTATGGTGATAAGACAGCAATATTATTATGGACGGGCATTGGAATAATAATAAAAAGTAGAGAAGTTGCAGATTCTTATAGGTCTTACTTTAAGCTCTTATGGAAGATTGGGAAGAAATGAATAGGTGAAATAAAATGGGAGCCAAAGTAAAAATAATTGATGTATATAATATTGCAGGAATAGGTTGTGTTCCTGTTGGTAAGGTTACTGAAGGAACTTTAAGAGTAGGAATGACTGCTAATATTAACGGAAAAGTTATGTTTTTGAAAACTATTGAAATGAACCATAGAAAAGTCAAAGAAGCTAATGTTAATGATAATATTGGATTTAGCTTACAAAACGGGGATATAGATTCATTAAATAGTGTTAGAGGAACAGAAGTTCAATTTGAAGGTGAAGGAATTATACCAGGAGTTAATTCTCCGAATCCTACTAGACCTAAAGTATTATTTGGAGAGTTATTTACTAGATTTAAAAGTTAACCAAACTTATAATATTTCTTAACTGGCCTCGTTATCTTCCAAGTGCACTTTAATCCTTGTGGGAACTCTACATAGTCTCCTGATTTGAAGTTTACAGTTTCTTCATCTGTTACAACTTCTACTTCTCCATCTATTAATATACATGTTTCTTTATCTGAATATTCCCAAGGAAAAACAGACATTTCTTTTTCCCAGATTGGCCAAGATTCAGCTTCTTTTTGTTCTTCAACTGTTGGTTTTCTTATGATTATTTTCATTTTATTCGCCTTTTAAAATAACTAAAAATAAAAAAAATTAATTCCCATTCTGACTTCTAGAAATTGCAGTTGCTCCTGTACGACTAACTTCCTTTATCCCAAACTGTTTCATGAGATCAATAAAAGAGTCTATCTTAGCAGGTTCACCTATAAGCTCACAAGTAACATACTTCTGCGTTATATCAACTATCTTAGTTTTGTAAATCTTTGTATAACGAAGTACTTCTTCTTTTTGTTTCTTGTTGCTTATAGAGACTTTAAGCAAGCATAATTCACGTATAACAGACTTATCAGAAGGCATTTCCATAACCTTAACAGTATCTATAAGTTTGTTTACTTGTTTTTCTACTTGTTCTAAAGTTGCATCATCACCAATAACAGTTACAACCATCTTACTAAGACCTTCTTTTGTTGTTTTTCCTACTGTAATAGTATCTATGTTAAAGCCCCTTCTAGCAAACATTCCAGCGATTCGGGTAAGAACTCCTGGCTGATCTTCAACAAGCATTGAAATAACATGTTTTCTGTCTGCCATTTTATTCGCCCTCCTCAAAGAATCTTCCAGGTGCTGCCATGCAACCCCCAAATGCTTCCCTTATATGTCCACCGGGTGGGAGCATAGGTAATACATTAGATTCTTTTTCTATTTGTATATCTATTAAGGTAGTTTCTTTATTCTTTATTGCTTGTTTAAGCGCATCTTTTAAGTCTTCACCCTTCTTAACACGTATTCCTTGAAGTCCATATGCTTCTGTTAACTTAACAAAATCAGGTGTCTCACCTAAACCAACTTCCGAATACCTCTTATCATAGAAAAGCTCAAGCCATTGTCTAACCATTCCTAACCAAGAGTTGTTCAATATCAGGATTATAACCTTAATTCCTGATTCTTTTACAGTAGCTAGTTCCTGCAATGTCATCTGAAATGACCCATCTCCATCTATTAAAAATACTTCTGAATCTGGTTTTGCAAGTTTTGCTCCTATTGCAGCAGGGAAACCATAACCCATTGTTCCTGCTCCGCCTGAAGTTATAAAAGTTCTTGGCTTTCTTAATTTAAGGAAATGTCCTGCAAACATCTGATGCTGACCAACGCCTGTAACAACAATATCCTCTGGTTTAAGTATACTATTTAGTGTATACATAACATCCCTTGGATGCATCCTTGAAGTTGTTGGTATTTTTACGCATGCATCACAGCTTGCCTTAAATTTTTTAACTTTCTTAACCCATTCTTCCTTCTCTTTTGGTTTTCTCTTTTTCATTTCAGCAACAAGTGCCTTAAGTATATTCTTTGCATCTCCAACTATAGGTATATCTACTTTAACGTTCTTTCCAATCTCAGCTGGATCTATATCAGCATGAATAACTTTAGCATTCTCAGCATATGTTTTTAGGTTGCCAGTTATCCTATCAGAAAATCTGCAACCTATTGTAATCAAAAGGTCTGTATTAACAGCTGCATAATTTGCAATTTTTCTTCCATGCATACCAACACTTCCTAAACTAAGTGGATGATACTCATCAAAAGCACCTTTTGCCATATAAGTTGTAGCAACAGGAATTTGAGTAAGATCTGCAAGTTCATGAAGTTCTTCACTTGCTTCTGCTAAAACAACCCCTTGCCCTATAAGCAAGAAAGGTTTTTTTGAAGCGATTATTGCATCTGCAGCTTTCTTTATTTGTATAGGGTTTGGATTATAGGTTGGTTGAAAACCTTCGATCTTTACTTCTTTAGGTATGTCTTCAGTTACATCTCCTGTTTGAGTATCTGATGGAAGATCTACATAAACAGGACCGGGTCTTCCTTCTGTAGCTATCTTAAATGCCTTCATTATTGTAGGTGCCATCTGATTAGGCTCCCTAACCTGGTAATTATGTTTTGTAATTGGTAGAGTAACACCTATCATATCTGTTTCCTGGAATGCATCATTTCCAATTAGAAATGTCTTTACCTGACCACCAAAAGCAACTATTGGTGTAGAATCCATATAAGCATCAGCTATACCAGTTACTAGATTGCATGCTCCAGGACCAGATGTAGCTATACATACTCCTGGTTTTCCAGAAGCTCTTGCATAACCTTCAGCTGCATGTGCTGCTGCCTGTTCATGTCTAACTAGAATATTCTTTATTTTTCCTTTATAATCCAGGTAAGCATCAAATAAAGGTATGACTCCCCCTCCAGGAAATCCAAAAGTTATATCTACTCCCTCTCTTAACAATGTTTCTATTATTGCATGTGCTCCATTCATTTTTTTCTACCTCCTTAGGTTCAAATGGTTACTTCACCGATGGTGTTTCGGATAAAGTAGGTTAATACTGTGCATGAATTCTTCCGTTTTTAAAATTCAATGCTTTGTTTATGCCTTTTACGATAGCATAGGCAGATGCCATTATTATATCTTCATTAACAGCTTCTGCTTTAAATATGTTTCCTTTAGCGTCCTGGATTTTTATTGAAACATCTGCTAGAGCATCTGTTCCACCAGTTATCGCTTTAAGATTATATTCTTTTAGTTCTATACTTGGATCAATCAAAGTTCTTATTGCATGAGTAGCTGCATCAACTGGACCAACGCCTTTTCCTTTTCCAGTTTTCTTTTTACCCTCAATAGTTAATGTAACAACTGCCTCTGGTTCTGTTTTATTTCCAGCTATGACTTTTACTTCTTCTAATTGGATTATCTCTTCTTCTTTACTTAATTCTCCTGCAACATCTGTTGCAATAGCAATTATGTCTTCACGCATAACTTCTTTTTGTTTGTCTGCAAGTTCTTTTACTTTTGCAATAACTTTATTGATTTGTTCTTTTGTTAATTGATAACCCATTTCTTTTGTTATTTCTTCAACTGCATGTTTACCTGAGTGTTTTCCGATAACTAGATTAGTTCCAGACCAACCTATTGTTTCAGGCTTCATGATTTCATATGTTTGTTTATCAGATATGACTCCATGTTGATGTATGCCTGCTTCATGTGCAAAGGCATTTAATCCTACAATTGCTTTGTTTCTTTGGACAGCTAGTCCTGTTAATGAACTTACTAGTTGTGAAGTTCTGAAAATCTCCTTTGTATTTATTGAAGTTGTATAATCTTTGAAGTAATCTTTTCTTGTTTTTAGGTTCATCACTACTTCTTCCATACTACAGTTTCCAGCTCTTTCTCCAATACCATTCATAGTACATTCTACTTGAGTTGCACCATTTTTTATTGCTTCTAATGAGTTAGCAACAGCAAGGCCAAGATCATTATGGCAATGTACGCTTATCACTACTTTGTATTTTTTGATTATATCTCCTAGTTTATCGAAGACATAAGCGATTCTTTTACCAAATTCTTCTGGTTCTGCATATCCTACAGTGTCTGGGATATTGATAGTTGTAGCTCCTGCAACAATCACTGCTTTAATTACGTCACACATATAATCCATGTCAGTTCTTGCTGCATCTTCTGGTGAAAACTCAATGTCTTTACATAGAGATCTTGCATGTTTAACTGCATCGACTGCCATATTTATTACATCTTCTTTTGATTTTCTTAGTTTTTTATCTAAGTGAATCTGAGATGTTGCTATGAAAGTATGGATTCTTGGTTTTTTGTTATGTTTTACAGCTTCCCAAGCTCTATCTATATCTTCTTTCATAGTTCTAGCTAAACCACAGATAATTGGTCCTTCAACTTGTTTTGCAATTTCTTTTACAGCTTCAAAATCACCATCTGACGATATAGGAAAACCTGCTTCGATTATATCTACACCTAGTTTAGCTAGTTGCTTTGCTACTATGATCTTTTCTTGGTGCGTTAAAGAAGCACCAGGAGATTGTTCTCCATCTCTTAATGTTGTATCGAAAATCAATATTTTTTTTGGCATGATTATTTCCTCCTTGATTAAGTATTTATAAAATTTTGTAAAAATAAAATAAACTAAGTAAAAATTTCCATTGGCCCTAACGTCTTATTGAAAAGATGTGGGGCTATCGTAACAGTAATAGAACTAAGACTAGTAAAAGCTTACTTGAGTTTGTTTTACTAGTTGATTTCATATAGATAGTGTAGTATATAGGTGGTATTTAAATGTTATGGATTTGTTGAAGCTACTTTTAGCCTTCCTTGCATATAAAGTTTGCTTTCAGTTATTCCATCTTTAATTCCTGCTTCTTTGATTGTTGTTCCGATAACTGGTTTTCCATTAAGTAGCATTAGATTATAATCCCAAGGACCAAAACTATGATCTTCATCAAATTTAAATTCACTTAGGTAGATCTTTCTTTTTCTTTTGGAAATATCAACTACATAATACCTTCCATCAAAACTAATTTGAGATATAACATGACCAGAAGTTTGAGTTTTAACCTTAACCTGATATGTTTCTTCAGCAGTTTCTTGTTGATAAAAAAAATTGAATAATAAAGAAATGTCTCCGCACATCCTTGATTCGTATGCAAATCCATCTTGAATTATTTCTTTCGCACTTCGAGTATTTCTTAAATATGGTTCTCTTAGTTGATTGATAACTCTTCTTATAGAAAAATAATCTTTAAAACTATTTACTGTTGGCCTTATATCTAGATTGTCAATTACAGAAAATAGTTTTTCTTCTACTTTTTCTAATACTGATTCAAGACCAGTATTTTTATCACAATCCCATTGGATCATAAATAGTTAAGAATCAAAATTAAGTTTTAAATCTTTCTAATTTATATACTAGAGAATATATATTAGTTAATTTTATAAATTAGGCAAGAACTTTGAATGATATGCAACTAGACTATAAGGTAATGTGTGCTCTAAGTGATGCCTGTGTATATTATGAGGATAGGCTTAAGGTACAACATGATGGAAGAATGATGAGACTCCATGAAATCAGAGAACATATTTGGAAACAAGATAGGTTAGCTGAACCGCTTTATAGAAAAATAGTTGGATTATATAATGCTGCTAAAAGTGGAAAGAAAAATATGATTTCTATGTTTGTTGATGCTGCTTAGCCATAACTAGGAGTGAACAATCGAATCTCTTGAAGTGTTTCTCTAATTTCAATATATTGAGCAAGATATTTAGGTAATTCGTTTCTAAATAAATCAGTTGCGACAGACCTTCTAATAGCAGTCCTATCACCTATTTGTTTAGCCAAAGCAACTTTTTCTGTTAATGCATCTAGATAAAAAGCAGGCACTCCATAAAATTCTACTGTAGGAAATTCTGGATTAATGTATTTTTCAAAAACTGTGTGAAAATAAGCAGGATTAGCTAACTTCTCTAATGAGTGTTCTGGAAGAACAGTGAGTATCCTATCGAATTCACCAGAAGCTTTTTTTTCATCCATAGCAGAATATATTACCTTTTGAGCAGCTACTGAATGAGAAGTATTTATTCCCATCTCAAGATTTGCTCTTTTGAAACTCTCTATCTCTTCAGGACTTAGAAGTAAATCTACTGCATACCCTATTCCCTTGGTTTGATGTGGTAGTCTACTAACTTCTCTACTCATTTTTATTTCACCAGAACTCTTTTTTTATTTAACTATAGTAATACAGATCCTTAGACTTTTGCTCACGGTCTTTAACTGAACCGGGTTTGTTTATCCTTGGCCTACCTGTGTGTTCTTCTCTTCTTAATGTTATTTGAACGTCTGTAAGCAATGAATTCATTCCTTCTGACATGTCTAATGGACCTTTTTCTTTGCCGCCAATAGCGGGTTCACCTTCAAAGACAATTAATCTGTCTGATAAGTAATCAATGAATAATAGATCATGGTCTACAACTAAGATAGATAAGTTGTGAATTTCAGCAACATTCTTTATTATTTTTGAGACTATTAGTCTTTGTTCGACATCTAAGTAAGCGGATGGTTCGTCTAATAAACATAAATCAGCTTCTTTTGATAAAGCTAGAGCAATTGCAACACGTTGAAGTTCTCCACCTGAAAGTTCAGAAAGTTTTTTCATAAACAATGGTTTGATGTTTAATGGATTGATTATATCTTTTGTGTGTTTTTTTATTGCATCTTGTAAGACAGTCATAACTATTTCATCAGAATCTGCTTCAAGTTTTTGTGGTTTGTATGAAACTTTAGCCTGAAAATCTAATTCTCCAACGTCAGGTTCATCAACACCCGCTAGAAGTTTAACAAAAGAGGTTTTACCAATTCCGTTTTCACCGATTATACCTAAGATTTCATTTCTATTAATGTAACCTTCAGTTGCTTCTAAATTAAAATTGCCTAGTTTCT
>CAYUUQ010000048.1:0-8822 GCA_964447875.1 uncultured Methanosarcinales archaeon
GATTGATACTAAGAATTATACTATAAAGAAGAGTGTAGTTAGAAAGAATGCTATGGGTAATTTTGAAATTGATGCATCAACTATTGCTAATCCTCTTAATCTATCTATGTATGAGCGAGCGATGATAACTCTTAGTAGAAGATCAGAGACTGGTGAGTCTTCCTTTGCATCTTTTGTTGAATTTGATGCAAATAGAAGTTATGGTACAATAGATATTGCTCCGGGAGAGTATGATATGAAGATAGATGTTTACTATTATGGGGACTTGATTATACCTAAGAGAGTAGAGGATTATTCAGGAGAGAAAGTTGAGTATCCAGAGATAATATTTAATGAGACTAACCCATTACCTAATGGAGGATTACATTGTGATACTGATACTACATATATCAAGAACTCTTTTTCAACAAGATCTTTTATATTTGAGGAAGATGGGATGATTGTGTTTAAGATATTATCGCCAGATATTCCTAATATTCCTGAAGGTAGTAGATTAATAGAGGATCTTGAGCAGATTGGTATGCTTGATGATAATAGTTATACTCAATATTGCTATGCCTTATCACCAACAATAGAAAATGAATAATAAAAAGATAATGTCAATGTTTGCAATTATGTTAATAGTTAGTATTCCTATATATAGCGCTAGTGTTATGGCTAATTTTATAGAGGTAACTTCTGTTCAAGGTAGTGATAATATTGAAGGATTTTTGAGGGATGTAACTACTGATACTATGACTGTCACTGTTAAAGCAGGTATTAATGGAGACTCTGATGTTACATCTAATCAAGTTAGATATGGTGGTTCAGGATCTAACCCATTATCTACTTATACTCCTGGAGCAAGTTTTGATAGTTGCACAAATATGGGAAGTTATGTAGAATGTACTTTTACTGAATCATCTATTTCCCATTTTTCAAATCCTAAGGCTATAAAGGTATATCTTTATGATGATTCGCAATTAAGAGTTGCGGGAGATTCATATGATGTTTATATCGATGAATTAGCACCATTGATAGAGACATTTGATCTTAGTCCAGCTACTATTAATTTTGGAGATGTTAATATTGACTTTAGGGTTAAAGAAAGGTTATGTAGTAATGCTGCTTGTATAAATAAATGTAGTGATATGGATAGAATAGAGATAAATATAGGAAGCTATAGTAATACTATCAATTTTGCTAATGGAACTAACAATAGTTTAGTTAATTGTGTTTATAATGATACAATTGATGTTCCTTTATTAACAATAGAACCAACTGCATCATCACAGATACTTAGTACTGTTGTTGGAACAATAACTACTTATGATATATTTGGTCATACTTCTTCTCAGACAGCTAGTTTTAATATTGATACTACTGTTCCTCAAATAACTAATCTAGAACTAACTTCAAGCGGCAATTCATTAACTACAGTTACTAATAATGCCATACCTGTAGAAGTTTCAGTTGATGTGGATGGGGATAATTTGAATTCAGGTAGTGTTATTGGGGATTTATCTAGTTTGAATGTAGGTTCTTCTTCATATGGTAATATGGTTGCATCATGTAGTTCTACTGGAACCGATTCATATACTTGTAGGTGGTCAGTTGATCTTTTGTTGAACTCAAGCTTAACACCAAGTATCAGGATAAATGCATCTGATACTAATGGAAATGTTGGATATGCTACTTTAACTGCTGCTACCATTAATTATGATGCTACTGGACCTAATGTTAATTCTATTAAGACTAATTACCATACTCTTGGTGATTATTATATTGGTACTAGTAATAACAAGATAGAAATTGAACTTACTGAAGCTGGAATTGGTTTATACAATGATGATATATATTTAGATTTGTCATCTATTGGTGCTGGTCAAGTTTCACCTGATAGTTGCAATCTAACTTCAGGAGATTTGTGGACATGTTACTATAGTAATATTATTGCTTCTGGTGAGGGTCGAAAACAAATATCTGTAATTTCTTCATCAACAGATGATTTAGGTAATTCAGTTACTGGTTCATTAAATCAGAATGTAACAGTTGACCTTACACTGCCTACTTTTGTTTATAGTAATATAACTAATTTAGGTAGTGGTGCTACTTACAATCTTATACAAACAGGAGATTCTTTACGTATCATTGTTAATGTGAGTGAGGAACATCAGATAGTGAATGCTTATGCTGATTTTTCATCGATAATAGATGGAGCTAGTACAGTTTCACCTGATAATGGATGTACTAATGTATCTAATACCTGGAGTTGTACATGGACTACTACACCTATTGATATTTCAGGAGAGATAACTGATTATCTGAAGTTTTATTTTACAGATGCAGCTAACAATACTTTACAAAAAGATATTGATATATCTGTTTATGGATTATTAAATGCATCTGCACCTAATTATTGGGGCAACTCTGTTAGTTGTAGTCCTGGAACATTAGATAGAGAAATTATGACCTCTACTCAATTAAGAAGTTATTGTCATGTGAGTTTATCTCCGTTAGACTCAAGTAATGATTTAGAAACATTAAATATAGATCTTAGAAGTTGTACTGCAGATAATTCATCTGGTAATTCAATTGCATATATATCTAATGCAGAACTACTAAATAATGCAAGAGGCAGTAGATCTCCTTATATTAAACTTACATTTACGCAAGGAGAAGCACAGATAGATGAGATAAAGATAAATTGTCCACTTGATATAAAATCAAGAGTTGGACAATCTATAGCTCAACAAGATGAGGAAGAGATAGTAGCAATTACAATAAAATTGTATAATAATCCATTAGGTGAGATATCAAGTAATATTCAGGATAAGATAGAAGATGTTGAAGATAAGGTTAATAGTGATTTAATGGAAGTTATTGGTATGCTTGATGAGATTTTGCAATGGGGCAAGTTACTATGTAGGACTTGGTCAGCATTGAATACTATATTTACTGCTTTAGGGTTTTTATCTGTTGCATTAGATGGAACTCAAAAAGCATTGTCATGGTTTCCTGCTGGAGAATCATCTGCAAGAGCAGCTAAAATTAGTACTTGTGGAGCAAGTGAAACTACAAGAAAATCAGCTAAAGAGCTTTATACAGAGGGCCTTGGTGGAAGTGGATTTGCTAAAGTTTGTAATTTTGTAAACTGTAAAATGGCTAAAGCTGTTGAAGGAGATAGTGGATGGGTTAAATGGGGTAGCGCTTTAGGTGGAGGCGCAGGTTGGGTCAATGATGATGTTAATTTTTTAGGCGCGGGTAATATAGAAGATAAGTATGGGTTAGAGATGAGCGAGTATGTTAGTGTTCAAGATAGTTTACTATTAAGTGTACTTGCATGGTGTATTCCCGGTATAATATATAATATTAATAAATTTAGGCAAGTAGATTGTATATATGGTGCTTGTGTGTTGTCCACAAGAGATATGGGTGGTGTTCCATTATCTTTATGCGAGAGTCAGAAAGATTACCTGACTTGTAAGTATGTTGTTGGAGAGATATTCCAATGGATACCCTGGTTGAATTTTTTTAATTATTGGACTGATCTTATAAAGAATGCAATCTCAGATCCTTTGGCACTTATTGGAGTTATATTTAGTGCTTCTTGTATGCCTACATGCAGCCAGGATGGTGGAGGAGCAAGATGGCCATGGGTAGGTTGTGCATGGATAGAGATGTTCTCTATGTTGGGTGAAGCCACAGGTGATATTATAGCTATGAATGATGCTAATTGGGAAATACAAGGAGATTATTGTAATGTATTTGATGAGATGTATAGTGAGTATGAAGCACAGTTACTTGCTGATACTCCTTCAGTAATTAATTTAACTTCCTCAGGTTCAGGTATAGCAGCAGGAGTAAATGTAACAAATTCAAGTTAAGAAAATGAAAAAGAAAGAATCAGAAACTATAGAATTTAAAAAATCAACTGTTCAGCTAAAGGAAGCTATAATCTCAATAGCTGCTATCTTAAATAAGCATCAAAAAGGAGAAGTTTATTTTGGGATAAAGAATGATGGAAGAGTTGTTGGTCAAGATATCAACGAGAAAACAATCAGGGATGTTTCAAAATCAATTTCAGACCATATCGAGCCAAAGATCTTTCCTAAAATCAAGGAAGTCGATTTAGACGGAAAAAGAGGCATATATGTTGAGTTTTTTGGAAATGATGTTCCTTATTATGCATATGGCAGAGCTTATATGAGAGTTGGGGATGAAGATAGGCAGATTTCAGCTAAAGAGTTAGAGAGATTAATCTTAGAGAAAAAAAAGATTTTGTGGGAAGAAGAGGTCTCTGAAAAATCAATCAAAGATGTTAATAGAAAGATTGTTAAAGAGTTTGTTGAAAAATCGAATGAAGTAAAAAGGATTAATTTTAAATTTACAAACGTTAGAGCTGTGCTGAATAAATTAAGCCTTACAAAAGACGATAATTTATTGAAAGCATCAGATGTTTTGTTCTGTGATAAAAATTCTCTTGAAGTTCAGACTGCTGTTTTTGCTGGAAAAGATAAGGTTACTTTTATTGATATTAAACAATTCAAAGGAAATTTATTTGATTTATTAGAGGAGTCGGAAACATATATCAAAGAGCATATCAATTGGAGAGCTGAATTGAAAGGCAGAGAAAGAAAAGAAATACCTGAAATTCCGATCAGAGCAATAACAGAAGCACTGGTCAATTCATTTTGCCATAGGGATTATAAAAATCCAAAAGGAAATGAAGTTGCTATTTTTAAAGATAGGATTGAAATTTATAATCCTGGCCAATTTCCTGATGGTTATGATCCAAAAGACTTTTTTACAGGAAAAGAAAGGTCAATATTAAGAAATCCACTTATTGCAAATACTCTTTATCTAAGCAGAGATATAGAAAGATGGGGTTCTGGAATAAAGAGGATTCATGATGCCTGCAAAAAAGCAAAGGTTAAAGTAGAATTTAAGAAATTGAAAAGCGGATTTTTAGTCATATTCTATCGTAAATCTGGAATGGTAAATGGCGGTGTAAATGGCGGTGTAAATGGCGGTGTAAATCTTTTTGATTATATATTAAAGAATCCTGGTAAAAGAACTGTTCATTTTGTTAAAGCATTCAAACTTCCAAAAAGAAGCATTGAAAGGAAAATTAAAGAATTAAAAGATAAAGATGAAATAGAATTCAGAGGAAGTCCAAAAACAGGAGGATACTATGCGAAAAAAAGCTGAGTTATCATCATTTCAAGCAGGAATAATGATTGTGATAGTTGTAGTTTCATTATTTATGTTTGGACTTAGCGGAGGAGTAGAGAAGAGTGGGCAGGCTGATACCCCATCTACTATAACTATAACTGCTGCTGATGGAACGACTGTTACTTATTCAGGCGGAACAACTGATACCACTGGTTCAAATATACAATCAACAGACATAACTACAAAGTCGATTGGTGATTCTTCAGGCGGATGGGATATTGTTCGTTATGGTGATGGAATATATGCTCTAAGAGGTAGTTCTGTTGAGAGGTGGAGTAATACTGGCGGATCAACTGGCAAGGGGGGTTGGGTTGATGGTGGTGCTGTAACAGTAAGTAATTTAGGTTCTGGTAGTTTACACACTCCTGCTAGGCCTAGCAGTTTATCTAGTGATGATGTTTATTGGAATACTAATCATTGGGTTGAGTCAAGTACTTCTAGTAATTATGATGTAGCAGGTAATAGATATCCTGCTAGTGCAGGGGATTCAATATTTGGTGCTATTAAAGATTCTGATGATAATTGGGTTCTTGAAAATGGTGGTACAACAACTACCTGGGATTCTACAGGTAGGCAAAGACCTAATGGTGTAGGAATTAATGCTGAGTATGATGTTAATGATAATTTTTGGTATGATTTTACTCCAGGCGATCCTTTATCTGATGATAGTCAAGATGGAACTACAGAGGGTAGTGGTTCAGATTCAGACTTTATTTTATCTGATACCTCTCCTGGCCAGATTATTGCTTATGATACAAACGGAAATCAATACCCTTCTAGTGCAGGTACTAGTATATATGGTGCTGTTCAGCAAGCAGATGGTAATTGGGTACTTGGAGATATGACCTGGGATTTAACTGGTAGACAAAGACCTGATAATATTGGAAGAGATTATTCTACTTCAAATAATGGTGAAACTTGGGCTAAGAGTGATGGAACCCATATTGTCGATTCAACTGGTGAAACTCTCTACGATAGTTCTAATACTGATCAAATAATATTGGCTGATGGAAATACAGTTCATTTAACTATTGATAATAATGGAAATACTGATGAAAGTGATGATGTTGGTTATGATGCTAATGGAAATAGATATGAAATACAACCTGGGCAAGGTTATGTTAGAACTACAAGTGGTGGAGGTAGTATATCTAGTCAAGGTAATGGTCCTGAACCTCTAACTTTAACTTTATACCCTGGTGGAGTCTGGGTAGTTACAAATGCTGAGGGTAATAGACAAGTATTTACAGGAGACAATGCCAGGACAAATGCTATGAATGCTTATGGTGTTATGCAGAAGTATTCTATCACAGATTATTTTACAGCTAGTGGTCAGCAGATATATCTTAATAATGGTAATTTTAGAACTATGGAAAATAATGGTGAATTATCTCAAACTCCAATTCCATCTACTCAATCTTTCTATCAACATGAACAGATAACTCGTAGTGGTGGAGGTGATCCTGTTACAATTTATGTCGCATATAATAATGTTAATGGAAGGCCGAGTGGTGCTTATGGTTATGCTATTACTCAAGGAAATGCTGCACTTGCTGGGAGTAATAGTGTTTTAATTGATAGAGATACATATAATTCTCTTACTCAAGGAAGTGTGCAGAGTATTGATGCTGATGTGAATGCTAATACTGTTACTGTAGTAACTCAAAATTGAGAAGAGACAAGAACTGCTACTTTATCTTTTGACTATAGCTCTACAATAGATGATAATAACAGAAGAACAGGAACATTTGGTGGAACAGTTACAATAAGAACAAGATCAACAGTTTATTGGGATGATAATGGGAATATTATTAATAAAAATACTTATGACGAACTTCCAAATGGCCAAAGGCATTCTAGATCTATAACATTAACTGAAGCAATTACTAGGGGAGTAGAAGGGACTGCTATAACAATGGCAGATGGTAGGTCTGGCGAAGGATTGATAACTTATTTAACGAGCTCTGAATTGTATATAAGAGATAACCAAGCAGTTGTTGAGACAGTTGGAAGAGAGATTAGTGATGATACTCAAAGATGGGGTAGTAATGTTTATACTAATCTTTATACTGTTACGATAGATGGTACTGAACACAGGGCGGAATGGAAAAAAGGCGAATGGGTAGGAGACCCTGTAGCAGTAGAAAGAGCAGAAAGATATGATTCAAGAAGAACAACAGCAATGGATCAATGGATTTTATCAGAGTTTAGTGGATTAAGTGGGTTTTCAAAGCTTATTTGGGATGAAGATGATTCTTGGATAAATGACTGGCAAAAAGAAGTAGATGACTTTTATTGCGGAGATATTTTAGGTTGGGTTACACAATGTGGTTTAGAGGCTAATCTTTGTAAACATGAATTAGAAACACCTCCAAGTAATGTTTTAGCTGTTACTACACCGAGTGGGATGATTGTAACAAATGGATTTGTACAAGGAGAAAGAGCACCAGCATTAACAAATGAGAATGGAACTACAGAATATCTGTATAAGATAGAATTTGCAGTTGTAAATCCAGATGGATCCGGTTATGGAGATGATCTAATGTTTAATGTTTATGTTTATAATGGAGGTAATGCTGCACCACTATATACAAATACCTGGAATGTAAGTGAAGGTAGTGAGATAAGACATACTGGAGATAATGCTTTCACTCAATATAGTTTTAATTCATATGATCAGGTTTGTCTTCAATTTTCTCAGGCAATCTCTTCACAGGATGGTAGTGCAGTTTCACAAATATGTAATGCAATAACAGATGCAACAGCTACACCTACTAGTTATACTACACCAGGTAGTTCATCAGGTAGTGGAACAACAACTAGTGGAACAACAAGTACTGGCGGCGCAACAGTGGCTGGAGGAAATCAATATGATATCTAAGAGATTAATTAAGTTTGTAGTTTTAGATATAGCTTTCTTATCTTTAGTTATAACATCATTTATCTTTTTTTATAATATCTTAACTTTAAAGTTTTATCGCCTATCAGAACTTATTGGGAGTGGAGCAGATATAGATACATCTACTGGAGTATTGTCTGCTTTAAAGGAACATTCTACTGCCATAACTAATCAATTAAGGATAGAGATAATAATATCAATCTTAATTGTTATAGCTTTTATTGCTTTGATATTTGTTTTATGGTCATTATTTCAGGGTAAGATATATTCAGAGATAATGGGAAGGAAATTAACTATCAAGAAATATTTTAAGATATTAGGATTTAGTTCACTATGGTTTATATCAGCTTTAACTATATTTACTTTGGTTGTAAATAGTGTAAATATATCTTTAGCTACATTTGTAGCTTATTTACTGGTTGTATTGATAATATATTTTACAAATCTTTCTTTTATGTTTTTTGTAAAAGGATTATCAATAAGAGAAGCATTTAAGGTAGGAACTTATGAATTTTATAGGATAGTTGTACCTTCTCTATTATTTATAGTGTCAATATTTGGTATAGTTCATTCAAATCCTATCTCAGAATATCTACTACAATATGATACACCTTGGATACTTGTGTTAAATATTTTTATTATATTAATATTTTTGATAATAATTGAATTATCTCGAACAACAATTGCGAAAACTTTAAAAATATGAGTA
>CAYUUQ010000049.1:0-8785 GCA_964447875.1 uncultured Methanosarcinales archaeon
ACAATCATCACAAACACTTCCATCTTTCAATACTATTGGATTTTGACCATAACTTAAGTTAAACATAGTTATTGTTGCAGATTTATTTAAATCTTCTTCATTGTTTGAGTTTATATCTATAGATACATGATTTGACATTATAGTTATTAGATTATCTAAGTTATATCCCCCTACAGTTACTGGTTGAGTGAAATTTATCTGTGCTTTATTTGGAATTCCTATAGTAACATTCTCTAAATTACCAAAACTACTTAGATTAGAAAAGTTTGTAGTTAAAGAGTTTGTGAAATTGGTGTAGATTGGTGTTTCACTAAGTGAGATGTTCATAATTATATCTGTGTTAAAAGTTATATTTTTACTAATAACAGTATCATTATATCCTGGGGAAGTTACTGTAAATGTATGATTACTCATATCAAAGACTCCAGAATCATTATATATTTTCTCAATTAAGTAAAATGTTGCTACACCATTAGTTGTGTTGATTGTTGTTTCAGTATTGTTGTTTACATCTATAACAGTTACTGTTGCAGTTATAGATTCGTTTAATGTTAATGTTACTTTCCATTTCTTATCAAAACTAGCATTTGATAAAGAATAAGACTGGAATGATGTATTGATTAGATTATTATTTGCTGAGTTGGTTAATGAAATAGTAGATAAGTTAGTATTTGTTATGTTGATATTATCAGAATATAAGAATAATGTTGATGTATGGTTAGATATATCCATAGTTAGATTTCCACTGATTGATATGTTTCCATTTATATTTGAGTTGTTTAGAACTAAAGTAGAGTTTACATTGATTAAGTTAGTTGTTAAGTTTGATTCAAATAAAGTTAATGTATTTGAAACTACATTTAGATCATTTTCAGTTATGTTTTTTCTATATTTGTAACAATTAACATTAACGTTTGTTAATGATGAACATGGATCATATTCTTGTAATGTAGACCATGAACCATTTTTCAATCCGTTGTCTATTGTTTGAACTTGCCAGAAATATGTTCTATTTTCAGTTATGTTCAGTAATATACTTCTTATCTGCTGCATATTTCCTAAATAACCTTGAGTTGGGTTAGAGCTTCCCCCATATTTACCAGAAACAATATCATTTTGATAAGGTATAGTTGATACTCTTAGATTATAGTATAATCCTAAGTCTGGTGTTAAGTCATCTGTTCCGTTGTTCCATGTTAAGTTTAAGTAAGTTCCATCGTAAGAACTGCTTAAGGTTGTTGGTGGTGATGGTGGTGAATTTGGTGTTAGTGATGAGATGTTATTTTTATATATTTTAGTAACAAAAGCAAATGTTGAATCTAGCCCAGTAATTCCTAAATCTGAATCCCCATCATTATCATAATCAAAAAAGCTAATTGATGATCTAAATAATCCTGTTAAATCGTTATTTAGAACAAAACTGGTGCCATTTCCAGCATATAAACTTAAAACATAACTACTTGACTCGTTTGCTCCTGAAACTGCTAAATCAATATAACCATCATTATCATAATCTGCTGCTGCTATGCTTCCCTTCCAAACACCTGTTAGATTTTGAAGATTGACAAAATGAGAACCATTATTCCAGTAAAGTATTGTTTTTGCACCATTATTAGATGAGGTTTCTCCACCTATTGTAGCTAAGTCTAAGTCCCCATCATTATCAAAATCTGCGGTAGCTAGGCTAGATTCCCATATGTGAGTAAGGTTTCGATATTCTGAGAATTGGCTGTTTTGATATTTGAATAATCTAGTTATTCTTTCACCATTATCTTGATTATCTGTTGTTCCTAATTGAATCATGTCAAGAGTACTATTGCTTGTATAAGAAAGAGAAACTGCCCCTTTCCAATAACCATTCATTTCTTGATCTAAATTAAAACTGTTGTTATTCAAGTAGGTGTGTGTTAAAACACCTGCAAAGTTACTTTCATTAGATCCCATTAAAGCTATATCTAATTTTCCATCTTTATTGACATCTCCAATAGAATGAGAGCTATATTGAACTCCTTCTAATTCGGTTATTTTTGTAAATCCTGTTCCAGTATTTTTATAGAGATGTGTCATATATTGACCACTTGAATTTGCGCCAGAAATCAACAAGTCTATATCTCCATCGTTATCATAATCTAAAGAAGATAATGCTCCATAGCTTGTTGCTTCAAAGTCATAGTTTGGTAAGTTAACAAAGCTATCATTATTTGAATAATATTCTAAAACACTACCAAATATTGAACCGTATGTTCCGGTATAAACTAATTCTGGATTTTCATCACCATCTAAATATGTCCAAACCAAAGAACCATAATAAACTCCGGTTAAACCATACTCTCCATCAACAAACCCTGCCTCAGCTTGCGTAACTGTTATATTATTATTTGTAGACAAGGTATCATAGTCAGTTGCATTGCAAGTTACATTATAGTCATAATTTCCAGAATAGTTAAATGATCTACTGTACAAGAACAATCCTGAACCCACATGATAGTTCATTGTAGCGTTAAAATCATCAAATATGATTGTACAGTCTGCATAGGAGACTAAATAACCATTTGTGTTGTTTGTATAGTTTGCAAAGAAGTTAATAGTATTTTTAGGATATACTGAGGGACTAGCATACCTTGCATCAGTAGTGTCCCAGATATTTAGATGTGTAGTACTAGTATTAACACTAACAATATAATCCTGCTGACTCAAATGAGGAACCATCCATTCAATATAATCAATATTTCCATCTGAATCTGTATCATAACTACTGAAGTTAACAACAACTCTTGAATCATTAACTAACCAATATAATGAAACTTCTTTTGCATTAACATAAGTATAAGCTAATATATCTGTATAATGAACATCAGATATTATAGAAACTTTCTTTTCTGAATTAGAAATTTCAACTTCTTCAGAATATGGCCCTTCAGTGTAATACTCAACTTCTAAAGAGGAAGCTGTATCATCGACTATAATCTCAGTATTGTTAAGTTCAACATAATCATAAACTGCATAACCTGTTATAGTAATATCAAACAGCCATTCGATAAATTTAACTAAAATTCCTTTTTTGCCATCTGAGTAAACTGCATAACCGGTTATTGAATTCTTCTCATTTTTTAATCCTATGATCTCTTCACTAAGTTCTTTTATCTCTTTTTTATTTGACCCTTTTTTCTTACCTTGTAATCTGTAAATATTCTTGTCTATTGATTCAACTCTTTTGTCAACAACATACTCTTCTACTGTCTTTTCAATTCCTTTATCTAGGACAGTTATCTTTTCTTTTGTTACTTCTTTACTACCTTTCTTAACAGTAAAATTAAGAGCATCTGAAGAAATATTAATTGAAATACTATTTGAAGTATCGTTTAAGCTAATTTTTTTAGTCCATTTAACTGGCCTACCTAGAACAACAACACCTTGGTTTAATTCTTCTTTTTCTATCTCAACTTCTTTAGTATATTCAATTTCAACTGTATTTGAAACAGATATAGCTTCTGAATCGTTGGCTATGAAATAAATATATTCTTTACCAATAAAATCTTTTGAAGGAATAATTGTTGCAATACCTTCAGCAAATATAACTGTTAAATCTGAAACTTCTGAAGAAGTAAAGATCAAACTATCGTTATCTTTAACATATGAACTTAGATTAATTACTATTTCTGAACCTGCTTCAACAGAATAATCAGGTATAATAGACCAAACAGGGGCTTTATTAGGTACGACTTCTAAAGTTGTATACATTATAGAATCAATATCTACAGAGCCATTTGAAACTTCCAGTATTAATTTATAGACAGAAGAATCAAAATTATTCAATAAACATGTTTCAGAGCATTCGTCACTAAATGGAATTGGTTCAAATAATGCTCCTAATTTTACTTTATCTGAATAATCTGAAGAATCATAAGAAACTATTTGAGCAGTAATTTCATTTACATTAGAAGCTCCAAGATAACCATAATTAAGAAATAATGATTCATTCCAATTATCTCTAGTTGGAGACATACCGAGGAAATTACAGCAAGTTGTTGAACCATGACATATAGTTACAGAAGATTCTTCACTGTCAATTGTCCATGAAGTACAAAGATCATTACCTAAAACAGGAGTATCTTTAACAGTAAATTCGATTATATCTGAACTATACCTGCTAGATTTAAGATCTAAGTCAAAAGACCCTTTAGAAACTAAAGTAGTATCTATTACTTCAATAACAGGACTGTCATATATCAGATATTGTTCTTCTTCATTTTCAATATACACCTTAACATCTCCTGCAAAAGAACCATTGATCATTATTGAAGTTAATTCTGCAGGATTTTTGACATACCACATATATTCAGAAGTAGAATTTCTTAAAATATCTATTGAGTCTGTATAGATTACCTCATTTGTCGTTATAACTCTTCCAGTTGTAACTGGTTTGAAGAATGCTATAGCGGAAACTATCAAAACCAGTACAATTATTGGGATCAATATCTTTTTCATAGTTTTCTCAAATATTTCTTTCCTTCTTTAGTTATTCCAAAGACTCTCAAACGTTTATGTCTGAAGACTTCTGATACATAGTCCATTCCCTTGAGTAATATTAATTGATGTTTAACATTAGGCCAATAGATATTAGATTTAGAAGATATCTCATTTATTGTTAAGTTATTATTTTTTATAGTATTAAGAATATATTTTTGCAGCTCCCTATTTGTTCTTTTAGCCATCTAAAGTTGTTTAGAGATCTTATTATTTATAAAGTTTTTGCTTTTAATATATATTATAACTAATTTTAATAATATATCTACTTATATTGAATATATAATCATTTTATTATAAATATATGTTATATTAATAAATAAATATTCATGACTATAACATTAGAAATATAGAATTTACTATTAAGAAATCGTAATATTTATATATCAATTGTAATAATCTTATTACATATGTTAAGAAAAGATAACATCACTAAAGTTTTAGAAGTATTTTTTGATAATCCGTTGCCTGAAGGAATAGGATTTCAACTTAGAGAGATAAGCAGAAGCATAAAATTAGCTCCAAAATCTGTAAAGATCTACTTGGAAGAATTAGAAAAAGAGAATCTGATAATAAGGAAAAAACATAGGATACATAACTATCCAGTTTATTATGCTAATAGAGATGATGATTATTTTAGGTTCTTAAAAAAAATAAATATGATAAAAAGAATAAAAGAATCTGGGCTTTTAGATTATCTTGATGAAAAATGTATGGCTGAGACAATCATATTATTTGGTTCTGCTTCAAGAGGAGAAGATATTGATAGTAGCGATATTGATATATATGTACAAAGTAATGAAAAGAAATTAGATCTAAATAAATATGAAAAAGAATTGAAAAGAAAGATAAATATATTTTTTGAAAAAGATTTTAATAAATTAAGCAAAGAATTGAAGTATAATATTGTAAATGGTAATAAACTTAAAGGATATTTAAGATGGAAGGATTAATCAAGATAACACCAAATAAAGAAAAGGCACAATCTATTCTAAAGATGGTAGAGACCACTATAGAGATGATAAAATATATTGATATTGATAAGTTTAGTTCTAATGTTGTAAAGGAGTATTATGATGTTATAAGGGAACTGCTTAGCGTTATCCTTTTGCTAGATGGATATAAAACATATGGTGAAGGTGCACATAAGAATTTAATAGACTACGTGCGTTCTAATTATAAAGAGTTTGATGAATATGAAATAAATCTGATTGATGAGCTAAGGATAAAAAGAAATAAGATAGCTTATGATGGGTTTTTTATTGAAAATGATTACATAAAAAGAAAGATAAAAGATATTTCAGAAGTGATCAAGAAAATAAAAAATATAATAGATAAAAAATCAAACTAAATCTTTAACCAATTCTTCTGCTTTAGCTTTGATATCAGTTGCATTGTACAAAGCTCTACCGATTATTGCATGCCACTCTTCACCTGCAGCTTTTGCACCTTCAGTAATTGAACCGCCCTGAGTTACTAAACCAGGAGAATAGAAAACTGGTTTTAATCCTTTATTTACTAGAAATTCTCTATATTTCTTTATTTGTTCTGGTCTGTTACCTGGAACAACATAGTCAGTTACGTTTAAGTTTGATGCTATTTGATACATCCTCATAGGTGCATTTGTTTTTAAGAAACCATTTTCTGATTCTAGATAACCTTTATGGGTCATTTCACCACCAACGATAATGTGCATATTGTTTTTTTGTGCGGCTTCTATCCATGATTCTTCAGTTATTGGGCCTGCTTGAGGGAAAAATATTATTGAATCAACACCTGCTTTTTTGCATGCTAGAACAAATTTTTCTCCTGTTGCTGGAATATCAGTTGCTGCTTTTTGGTGATCGTAAATTATTGGAAGTTTTGTAAATTTCCTTATAGTTTCTACAACCTTAGTTAGACCATAAGGAATCGCTAGTTCAAACCCAACTTTATATGCGCCAATTCCTTCTACATCGCAAGTCTCTTGAACTAATTCTTTTAGTTTTTCTAAAGTATCTACATCGATCGCAGGTATTATTGATTTTTTTAGTTTTATTAAAGACATTTTCTAACCTCCTTGATGAATTCGTTAACATCTTTTTCTAGTTCTTTTTTTACAGCATCGAATACAAGATTATCATCGATCTTATCATACTGATGCGATATGAAATTTCTCATACCTTTTGCTTGTTTTAGTTTTTTAGATAATGATTCTTTGATTAGACTATTCTCTTTTAAAACTTCAAAAACAGAAGCATCATCTTCTGGTGTTTTTATATTTTTAAGATTGAGTATTAAAAAAGCCAAGTCAACTACAGCTTCAGCGATTTTTTGTATGTATCTTTCACATGCTGCTTTCTTGGTTATATCTGCAGAATATTCTTCAAAATTTAATGGAACAATATCTTGAAGTTCTGATAAATATCTTTCTATATCTTTTATTTTATCGTTTATCCTACTCAAGCAGATTCACCAAATATTCGTTTCATCCTGATGAAATAATCCTCATCCTTTAAATATCTTATTGAAAAATTTATATTATCAAAATCATTTCTTTGATAAAGGACCTTATGATCTCTTGCGATGGATCTTTTTATCTTCTGAGGAAGAACATTAAATACCTGTATATCCATCTTAGAGTCAAAATTACCCATAACCCTTATCCTGAAATCAAATGATTCTTTTCTATCGATAGAATCAAAAACAACACAGATATCAATATCTGATCTTACATTCACTTTTCCTTTTGCATGTGAACCGAATAATAAGATAGATCGTACCCTATCTTTTAGATTATCTTTTAGAATTAAATCTACAGCTTTAGCTATTTGTTTTTTTGATTCTTGATCTTTCTTCAGTTCAAATTCATCACTAAATTCAGAAAGATCTTTTATAACTTTTAACTTTGGCCTTATGTCTCTACTTAACCTGTTTTTTTCAGATTGTGTTAAAGTAATGCCATCTAATTGTTTTAGAATTATCTTTATCTCTTTTTCACCAAATATCCTTCTTGCTTCTTTGTTGTTTTTAAGAAAATTTTTTAATGTCAATATAACCACCATTTAGGTTATATTAACTATTATATAGGTTATATTTAAATGTTTTTATTTAGAACTCTATTTTCCCCAACTCTTAGGATCTTTTTTCCAATCTAATAAAGTAGCTTTATCTTCTTTTTCTATATATTCTTCTTTTAATGCAACTTCTATTAATGAAGAATATTTAGTTAATGATATTAATTTAACACCTGCTTCAGCAAAGTTCTTAACAGATTCAGGTAATTCATAGGTAAAAATTGCTACATTAGCTAAAACAATAGCTCCTGCTTCTTTTACTGCTTTTGCGCCGTTTAATGAGGAGCCACCTGTTGATATAAGATCTTCAATTATGACTACTTTTTGACCTTTCTCTATTTTACCCTCGATTAGGTTTTCTTTTCCATGTCCTTTTGGTTTTGACCTGATATATACCATAGGAAGATTTAGTTCTTGAGCAATCCATGATGCCCAAGGTATTCCTGATGTTGCAATTCCTGCTATTATATCTGGTTCTAAACCATTCTCTTTTAATAATTTTAAGAAATATGTTACAATACAACGTCTTTCTTTAGGAAAAGACATAAGAAGCCTATTATCTGTATAAATAGGAGATTTAATACCTGATGCCCATGTAAAAGGTGGGTCTACTCTAAGCGTTACTGCTTTTATCCTCAATAATATTTTTGCTACTTCTAACATATCAATCACTTATGCATCTTTATTTTTGTTATATTTCCAGTAGAGTACATAACTCTTCCCGCAACAAGTGTCATAATTGGCCACCCTTTTAAAGTTTTTCCATCCCATGGGCTCCATTTACACTTTGTGAATAACTTATCAGTATGGACTTTTTGTTTAAGGTCCATATCAACTATAGTTAAATCTGCATCATAACCTACAGCAATCTTGCCTTTTTTCCCAAGCCTGAATATCTTAGCTGGGTTAACTGAAGTTAATTCTACTAATTTATCTAAAGTTAGTTTTTTCTTATTTACAGCATCTAATAATAATGGAACTAAAGTTTCTAAACCAGGAACACCATAAGCTCCTTTTGCTTTTTCTGATAACAAATGAGGTGCATGATCTGTTCCGATTGTATCAACTAACCCTTCATCTATTGCTTGCCATAGGGCGTCTTGGTCTTTTTTTGTTCTTAAAGCTGGTTTCATAGTTGCGTGCTTATGACTTTTTTTATCATGCATAAATAAATGATGAGGAGTTACTTCAACAAAGATATC
>CAYUUQ010000050.1:0-8663 GCA_964447875.1 uncultured Methanosarcinales archaeon
CAGGTGCAAAATCACTCTCATAATAACTATTAGACTTAGCATATCCTCCTGAATAAGAATCCATTGCCATCTCTTGCATAGCAAAGTTAGCACTTCCTAAGGATCTTGACATAGAACCAAACATATTCATCCCACCACTTAAAAACATAAATAGAACTAATACTATAACTGCTATTAACCAGTTATCCTTTATTGTTTGTAATTGTTTTTTTATTGCCATTGTTTATCACCTCTTATTGTTGATAGGGGCTTATATATAAATACTGTTTTAACTTCTAATTTATTTAAAGTTATTGGTAGAAATCTTATATGCACTATAAACAAGAACATCAATGGGTGGGTGGAGGGCTATCTGTCAAACCTTAAGTGCAATTAGCTATTCCCTCTCTATTTTTAAAATAAAAACAAAAAACTTTATATAATTAACAAAATACAATCATCATTATGACAGCAAAAATAATCGATGGAAGAGCTATAGCTAAGAACATAAGAGAAGAATTAAAGTCTAAAGTAGAAAAACTAAACATAAAACCTGGTTTAGCTGTTGTTTTAGTAGGAGAAGACCCAGCATCAGAAGTTTATGTAAATATGAAAGAAAAGAAATGCACTGAAGTTGGTTTTCATTCTAAAAAGATAGTCTTACCAGAAGATATTGATGAATTAGAACTTCTAAGAATTGTAGATGAATTAAACAACGATCCTAAGATACACGGTATGTTAGTTCAATTACCATTGCCTGATCATATTGATGAAGACTTGATAATTGATTCAATCTTACCTCATAAAGATGCAGACGGCTTTCATCCAATTAATGTAGGAAACATGCTTATCGGAAAAAACATTATTTTACCTGCAACACCAAAAGGTATGATGAAACTTATAGAATCAACAGAAGTTCCTTTAGAAGGAAAACATGCTGTTGTTGTAGGAAGATCAAACATTGTTGGAAAACCAATTTCAATATTACTACAACAAAAGAACTGTACAGTTACAATGTGTCATTCAAGAACTAAAGATCTAAAACATCACACAAAAGAAGCCGATATCTTAGTTGCGGCTGTTGGAAAACCGAGTTTAATCACAAGAGATATGGTCAAAGAAGGCGCAGTTGTCATAGATGCAGGAACTTCTAAGGTCGATGGTAAACTTGTAGGTGATGTTGATTATGATCAAGTAAAAGATATTGCTTCACACATAACTCCAGTCCCAGGAGGAGTTGGTCCAATGACCATTGCTTGCTTACTGGAAAATACTCTTGAGTGTATGGAACTTAAAAGAAATCTCTAAACATGTCCTACAAATCTACAGCAATAAAAGCAGCAAAAGAAGCTGGAAAAATTCTTATGGACTATTTTGGAAACAATCCAAAAATAAAACTTAAACCAGGTAATAGTTATGTAACTCAAGCAGACTTAAAATCAACAAAATTAATCAGAAAAACTCTAACAAGAGTTTATCCCACTCATTCCATCTTAGACGAAGAATTAAAACCAATAAAAAACAAATCAGACTATACTTGGATCATAGATCCTTTAGACGGAACCCATAATTTCATAATGGAAAACCCATTATTTAGCGTTTCAATCGCATTAAAAAAAGGAGATGAGATTATCTTGGGCGTAGTATACTTTCCAGCACTAAAACGTTTATACTATGCTGAAATTGGAAAAGGCGCATATAGAAATAATAAATTACTAAAAATAAAGAAACAATCAAATATGAAAAAGTGTTTATTTATCTATGATGCTAAATTAAGAGGAAAAACAGAAGAAAAGTTAAAGATATTAAAAAAATTATCTCGATCAACCTGGAGATTAAGAATATATGGTGTATCAACCTATCATAACATATTTGTTGCAGAAGGAAATGCTGCTTTTAACATAGACTTCGACTCAAAAATATGGGATTATGCAGCAGCATTACTGATTGTAAAAGAAGCCGGAGGTAAAGTAACTGACCTAAAAGGAAATCCTTGGACTCCTGATACCAAAACATACCTTTCATCAAATGGTGTAATTCACAATAAAGTTCTTAATGTTATAAAAAAATAAACACTAGTTCTATTTATTTTCAGAAAAGTTTATAAATAATGAACGATTACCTTTCATTAGCACATAAGCTTTATTTATTTTTAACAACGGCCAGATTTGCAAACTTTGCAAATCTGCTTGTTCGTTGTATTATTGGAGGCAGATAATATGGAACTAGATAAGATATTTACAAAAAAAAATATAGAGATACTAAATCTTCTTGAAAAACAATCATGTCACATAAGAGATATCGCACTAAAACTTAAGATATCACCTGCTAAAGTTCATAATACTCTACAATTATTCAAAAAACACAACCTTGTTTCAGAAATAAAAGATAAAAATAAGATAATAATCAAATTAAATAAAGATAGTTCCCTATTAAAGAATATAGAAGCACTAATAAAAAATGAAGACATTGAAAGAGAAGAGTCAATACCTTTATTCTTAAATATTTCTCCCCTAGATTTCAGATATTATGGGAGAAAGGAAAAATTAATCCAAAAACTAGCACCATACTTATCAGAAGAAGGATTTATTCGTTATATGGCTAAAGTTGAAGCTGCTCTAACAAGAGCAGTATCAAAAAAAGGAATATGCTCAAAAAAAGCAGCTGATGAAGTAGAACTAGCTTCTAAAAAAGTTACAGCTCAGGAAGTATACACTGAAGAAGACCGTATAAAACATAACATTAGAGCTTTAGCTAACTCTATTAGAAACAGAGTAAGTGAAAAAGCAAAACCTTATGTTCATTTTACATCCACATCTCATGATATAATATGTACAGCTGACGCCGCAAGACTAAAAGATTTTGCAAATAATGTACTAATCCCAACACTAAAGGAATTTGAATCAACATTGATCAAATTATCACTAAGAGAAAAATCAACAGTTCAGATAGGAAGAACTCACGGCCAACATGCAGAACCAATAACATTTGGTTTTGCCATGAGTTTATATGTTTCAAGAATTGGAACAAGAATAAAATCAATACAAAAAACTGCTAATAACTTACGTGGAAAAATGGCAGGAGCAGTCGGTGCTTATAATGCATCACATTTATTTTTCAATGATCCTGAAGAGTTTGAAAAATCAGTTTTAGCTGAACTAAAGTTAAAGCCTTCTCCTATATCAACACAAGTAGTTGAACCGGAATATATGGCAGACTTTTTTCATGCAGTAACATCATGTTTTGGTGTTTTAGCTAATCTTGCAGATGATATGAGGCACCTACAACGTTCAGAACTAGGTGAAGTAGCAGAAGCGTTTGGTAAAAAACAAGTTGGTTCATCAACTATGCCTCATAAACGTAATCCAATAAACTTTGAAAATGTTAAGTCTATGTGGAAAGAATTTATGCCAAGAATGTCAACATTATACATGGATCAGATATGTGAACATCAAAGAGATCTAACAAATTCAGCATCACAAAGATTTGTAACAGAGATTTTAGCAGCACTATTCTTATCAACAACAAGATTAAACAGAACAATGAGTAAACTAGTAGTAGATAAGAAAAATCTACAGAAAAACTTCAATCAGAATAAAGAGATGATAACAGCAGAACCTGCTTATATTCTATTAGCTGCACATAATCATCCAGATGCTCATGAAGTTGTAAGAGAACTAACTTTAGAAAGCCAAAAAACAGGTAAGAAGTTTAGGGATCTATTGTTTAAGAACAAAGAATTGGCGCCTTATTTAAAGAAATTCAATAAAAAACAAATAGCTATACTAAAAAATCCAGATAACTATCTAGGAATCGCAGAAAAGAAAGTAGAGAAGATATGTCGTTTCTGGAAGAAAGAGTTAAGGATTTGATTTTTTTATAATTTGTTGTTACTAATACTATTTTCATTTTTAACTTTCCATATCACCAATAGCTTAAAGTACTGCATGAAGTGCATGCCAAACATTAATAAATAAGGCCCATGCCCAATTTATTCCAAATTTTGTGGGATAAATAAAATTATTCATTGGAATAGTTTTTGACAATAGAAGTGTCTTAGTTACTATACCTTCGTTGTAAAAACCATAAGCCAGCCCTAAAATAAAGATACCAATTAATCCAAGCCTCCATCTCACACTAAGTTCTCGTATTAGTAAAACCGCACAACCATAAATTATTAATAGGATAAGTAATGCTGAAAAAAATTTGTTTTTTATAATGATTCTATTAGAAAGATTTTTATAGCAATCCCTCCAAGAATACAATATGAAAAAGAGACCTAGGTTCATAATGATTTTAGTTTCAGGCATAATGCTAACAATTTTACTATATGGCATATTTATGCAAGGTTGGATTTTAGAACCTTTGAATTTAGAATTTTCTTCCTCTGAATGTGATCCTGATTTAACAATGGCGACTATGATAGGTACTATTCCAATTGACGCTCAAAAAAGAGAGCTAGAAAAATATAATGAAATAGAAGGTTCAAAAATAGAACCAATTATTCCAGGACTTCAAGAGTATGAATGGCTAGATGAGAATACGCTCTATGCTGAAGCAATAATTTTAGTTAATTGCGGGACACTAATTCGTTATGGGGATTACAAGATTCATGAAGATAAGTTAATTCTTGAATACCATGCAATGACTCCAGTTCCATTACAGTGTCGATGTGCTCATAGACTTCACTATAAAATTCGTAATTTAGATAGCAAAGAATATGTTGTTTCTTTTTCTTCTTGAATACGGATTAAGACCAATTTTCGGTAGTCTTTAGGCGTGTAGGCAAAGGCGTCTAAATTGTACTTAATCAGTGTTATATGATGAGTCCATAAGAACGAGGGTATGTAGCAACCGACAACATAACGCAAAGCTCGTTTTTTTGCTTATTAATTAAAGAATTATTTTCTCAAAATCTTAACTATTTGAAATTTTCCATCAATTTTCTTATGGAAGTAGAGTGTTTTTCCATCTTTTGGTAAAGTCGGGCCTTCTGAATATCCTGTGATAATATCAATTTTTTCAGGGATTCCAAAAGGTTCATTTATTGAATTTCTTTTAGCAACAAATGTTTCAAATTTACCACCAGCTAGACTCGCATCCTGATAAAAACCGGAAGCTCTAGTAAAATAAAGCTCAAGTCCGTTATTAGAAATCTCTGGAGCATAGTCCAAATGTTCTGTATTAATATTTTTCATAATATCTTCAGAATTTGTATTTTTTACAAAGTTATCTCCTTTCTTATTAGCTAAATAAATATTCATAGAAATTGGCTTGTTATCTTTATGCCTTGCAATAACAAAATACAATGTGTTTCCATCTGAACTAATTGAGGGCCCCATCACTATCCCACCGAATTCCGCATTTACTAATACTTTGTTAACATCACTAACTTCTCCATTATTAAATTTTCCAACATGGACTGTAGAAAGTGTTTGAGTAAGACCCAGAGTGGACATATAATAAAAGTTATTTTCCTCGTCCATAGTTGCGACGCCTTCTAATTCTTCGGTATTTATGCCTTTTACTTCTCCTTGATATTGAAATGAATTTTCTCCCATTCTTGTTGCATAATGCAAATTTGTGTTTGTTTTGGGGTGATTTTCATTGTTAAAAAAAAGATACTCTCCATCTTTGGATATAAAAGGCTCCATTGCGTGACCATTATAATCAAGTATTTCAACTTGTGTTTGGTTTTCAAATTCGTTATTTACTATTTCATTGAGTTCTACACTTCTTTTTCCTTTATTTCTGACAATGTTAAAAGCTAAGAAGAGTACAATAATCATTACAACTATGATTAACATCTTTTTTTTCATATTATTGAATTTTGGCTCTACACTTATTTAAATTTATTGATGATTCTGATTTAGCCTAAATCAAAAAAAACGTTAAAAATCAAGCCTGAGACTCATCGAGGTATGACGCAGAGGAAAAGTTTTTTTGTATCAAGCACAAAGTGCCTTCAATTAAAAGAATAATGGGGCTTTGACCATAAATTTATAAGTACGTTTTCGATTCCATTTATCATGAAATCACTAAATGTACTTTTATTAGAAATAGCACATGGAGATAAATCAGATTATCTGGAATCTGAAGTAGATTTAGATCCTAATCTACCAGAAAAATATGATGATTTGCATAGATTAAGAAATCTCTATAGAGAAGCATTTTATCAAATTCATGATGAGTTACTTCATGCAGGGGCATCAAAATTTCTCTATAGGAGTAGATTAGAGGGTGATTCTCAAGTGTTTTCATTTCTGCATGATGGAAATCATGTTCCATTAGATGAATTGGCTGCAATGAATGAGGATTTGACACAAATAGCAGATAGAAACATGCAATGGGGTAAAGGATTTAGTGGAAACAGAATAGCAGCCCAAAAATTGCAGAGGTGTAGAGGTAGAGTAACACTTGAAAATCTTGATGAGGGAGATTATTCTGTGCAAACAACTGTTAAGATTCCAGTCAAAGCCCCCTTTCCCTAAAAAAACTTTTTCTCGAGTAATATTTTGGGTAACATCACGATAATCCCTGTAACATCGGGGCGTGTTAGACGAGTCATCCCCTACGAACAATTGTTTATAGATTTACAGCAATATAAACATCAGGTTCTTTAGAGTAACACATTTAGTTACAGAAGGAATACAATTGCGGAGTGGGGAGGACAAGGAAAGCCCGAAAGGGCGGTTTTGCGTAGCAAAATTCCGCAGAGTAAAAATTCCATTTCAAATTAATATCGACCAAAGGGAGACTAAATGTCCGTAGGACTGGGGTCTGTTCTGTCTATCAACTGAGCGTTAGCGTTACTTCAAGACAAAGTAATCAAGGGGCGCACTCAAACACATATTTAAGAATCGGGGCTTACTATTGTCCACAAAATAAAAACATTTATATATAATGTGGACAATACTATTTATATGTCTTACATAGATAGAGTAAAATCGGGGAAAAAGACTTTTTATTACTTAGGAAAAACCATAAGGATTGGTCCAGATAAGTGGAAAAAGATCAGAATTAAGCTTGGAACTGAAAAACCTTCTAAAGAATTAATCGTAAAGAAACTAAAAGAGCTTAAATTAGAAGAATTAGATATTTACAATAAAGATTATATTGATGCAGATAAGTTAGAAGTTATTGATGATTTTAAAGAAGTTTATCAAAACCATATCAAAGAACTGCCAAAAACAGTAATTGAAAAAGAAGAATCTGATTTCGTCATAAGATTTACTTATAATTCTAATGCAATAGAAGGAAATAGACTAACTTTAAGGGAAACTTATTTGATTATTAAAGAAAAACAGATTCCAACAGGAGCTCCACCAAAAGATTATAATGAAGCTTTAAATGGAAAAGAAGCTCTTGATTTTTTGAAAAAATATAAAGGAAAGATGACTATTGAGTTTATAGAAAAAATAAACGGAATCTTAACAAAAAATACGGGTGTTATTTATCCTGGAAGAGTTAGATTCTTTCCAGTAAAGATTGAAGGTGCTGATCATGTTCCTCCTGATGAAAAAGAAGTTCCAAAATTGCTTAAAGAAATGATCAAGTTTTATTATTCTAATAAAAATAAGTTTCACCCATTTGTCATGGCTTGTTTGATTCATGCGAAGTTTGTTGAAATACATCCTTTTGAGGATGGAAACGGAAGAACAGGCAGAGCTTTGATGAATTGGGTTTTGATGAAAGCAGATTATCCAAAAATGTATGTTCCTGTAAGTAAAAGGCAGAAATATTATGAAGCAATTGATATGCATAATATCAAGAAATATAAAGAATATTGCAATAATCTGTTTGAATTAATGCTTGAGCAGATTAACTTATCCACAAAAAAGTAAATATTTTTAAAAATGTGGACAACTATTTCTTAGCAATTTTCCATAATAAGTTAAAATAACTTCTATAAGAATCAGCTACTTCTTTGTTTGTAGTTAAAATTGCATGATGTGGTGGTGTCCAAATGAAATTTACAGTTTTATTTCCATAAATAACAGTCTCAACAGGAGATAAATATGTTTTAGGAACATACTTAAAAACAGAGTTTTTTGATTTTAAGACTTTATCTTTTAAGTCTTCTCTAACTAAAACATATTCTTTGATTTTTAGTTTTTCAAGTTGTTTTAGAAATCTGGCTAAATCTATTGGAACTATTTTTTGGAATCTCCCTTCTTCGCCCATAACATGGTAGTCTTTTTTTGTTCTTAGAATATCTTTTAAAATTGTTCTAATTCCTTCTTTTCCACGGTAAATTTCAACTTTTGTTTCTTGCTCTTGAATTTTTGTTAAATTTAATAGTTCAGGCATTGCTTTTTGTAATTGCTTTTCCTTTTCTTTTAAATCTTGAATTAATTTTTTAGGATTAGTAGCAGAAAAGTATTTCACATTATTTTTAATGATGTATGAAACTAATCCTTTTTCTATAAGTTTATTTGCAAGTTGATAAATTAGGGTTCTATCTAAATTTGTTTTATTCGAGATAATTGAAGCAGTAGATTCTCCTAATGAAAGTAGGGCTAGATAAACTTTAGCTTCTTTTTCTTCTAATCCGAGATTTTGAAGCAGTTTTTGAATCTCCATAGAAAATGAGGGTTTTCTGAACTATATAAATGTTGTGATTGAATCACAACAAATGTTTAAATATTGATTGAATATTCATTTTGAAGTGAAGAAAATGAAAC
>CAYUUQ010000051.1:0-8652 GCA_964447875.1 uncultured Methanosarcinales archaeon
ACTAACTTCAAAGTTTCCTAAGATAACATCTAATGTATCTCCCTTATCAAAATCGACCATCTCATATAATTTCTTCAACTTAGTCATTAAAGCAGGTGTTCTTGAAACACAAATATCACATACATTAGTCTTCATTATTATCTCAGACTTATAGTTAAATGATGTAACGCTCTTATGTTCTTTCTCAAGTTCATCAGCATATCTACGAAGAGCCATAACAACTGCTGAATGTTTAACTTTCTTACCAAGTTCTTGCTCTATCTTAGGTATTATTTGCTCTGCAAGATTACCATAACTAATAAGTTTATTAGATAATGCCTCCTGTAAAAACGGCTTTCCCTTGATCAAATGTTTTACTAAATGACTTACTGTAACCATATTACCACCCAAAATATTTCAAAACTGTTCAATTTGAAAGATTGGAATTTTTTAGGAAAATCTTGTTAAAAAAATTCCAATAACATTTTGTTATTATTGCAACAGAGTTTTTAAATAATATATAAGCTTTGCGTTTTTGAACAAATTAAGAAACGTAAAGGTTTGGAAATCATATTTCCAAAATGTTTCGGTTTACAATATTTTATAAATAGAAACTATTTCACTAGTTTAGGTGATAATGTATGAAGATAGGAATAATAGGATACGGACGTATGGGAAAAATCATTAAATCAATTGCAAAATCTCATAATCATGAAGTTGTTACATTCGATACTCAGTGTGATGCAGACTTTTGTGAAATAAATGAAGATAACCTTAAAGGTATAGATGTAGTTATAGATTTCACAGTTCCTGATGCAGTCATGAAAAACATTCCGATATATAATAAAGCTAAAGTCAATGTTGTTATGGGAACAACTGGATGGTATAATCAGATGAAAGAAGTAAAAAAACAGGTAAAAGACATAGGCTTTATGTGGTCAGGAAACTTTTCAATAGGTGTTAATCTGTTTTTTCGTATCTTAGAAGCATCATCAAAAATAATGAATAACATAGAAGACTATGATTGCTTAGCATATGAAATGCACCACAACAAGAAAAAAGATTCTCCATCAGGAACTGCTAAGATGATGGCAGACATATTATTGAAAAACTTAGATAGAAAATCAAAACTTGTTACAGAAATGTTAGATAGAGAGCCAAAAAAGGACGAACTGCATTTCGCTTCAGTTAGAGGTGGATCAATTCCTGGAACCCATTCAATAATGTTTGACTCAGATGCTGATACAATTGAACTTAAGCACACTGCAAGAAGCAGAAAAGGTTTTGCATTAGGTTCAGTCTTAGCAGCAGAATGGCTAAAAGGAAAAAAAGGATTTTTTGGAATAGATGATCTAATGAATGATATATTAAACTAAGGTGATAAAAAATGGACTTTAAAGGAGTTTTTACAGCAATCGTAACACCATTTGATAAAGAAGGTAATATAGACGAAGAATGCTTAAAGAAATTAATAGATTTTAATATAGAAAACGGGGTTTCAGGTATAGTTCCATGTGGAACAACAGGTGAAAGCCCAACTTTAAGTAATGCTGAACATGCAAGAGTTATTGAACTAACAGTTGAACATGTAAATAAAAGAGTTCCAGTTATAGCAGGAACAGGCAGCAATTGTACAAGAGAAGCAATTAGATTAAGCCAACATGCTGAGGAAACTGGTGCAGATGCTTTATTGTTAGTAAACCCTTACTATAACAAACCAACTCAAGAAGGATTATATCTTCATTTTAAAGCAATAGCTGATTCTGTTAAGATTCCTTGTGTTGTATATAACATTAAAGGAAGAACCGGAGTTAATGTAGAAACAGAAACATTAATGAGAATCATAAAAGAATGCCCTAATGTAAAAGCAGTTAAGGAAGCTTCTGGTGATCTAGAACAAATGAAAGATGTTATCTCAAAAAAACCAGATTACTTTAGTGTATTATCTGGAGATGATGGAATTACATTAGATCTAATAAAAGCAGGAGGCATGGGAGTTATCTCAGTAGCATCTAACTTAGTTCCAGATAGAATGTCTGCAATGGTTAAAACAGCCCTAGAAGGAAATATAGAAGACGCTGAAAAACTAAATAAAGATTTAGAACCAATATTTAATGTAGAATTTATAGAAACTAACCCCATACCAATAAAGTATATGCTAGAACTTATTGGTAACTGTAAAGCTGTCTATAGATTACCTATGTGTGAACTTCAAGAAGAAAGTAAAGAAAAAGTAAAACAAGTTTTAACAGAAATGGAAATTATTTAAAGAATTAGTTTTATAAACTGGTTGTAATTCTTGATAGTTAATGATTTCAGTACATATAACATGGATAGGGTCAGAACCTAATTTTAAATATTATAGGTCAGCAACAGCTTCTGTTGAAGGTATTACTTTAGTTAATGAAAAGAGTTTTAGAAGAAATAAACGTGATAGTAGACCATTTGTTGTTGTAGAAGAAAGCAGTGATCCTGCAGATTATTTGCATGAAATCAGAGATATACTTAAAAGAAGGAAATATTGTGGTGCAGATGTTTATGTTTTAGGTAAGGACAATACAAACGTAAATGCGAGTTTTGAAGCTGGTGCTAGAGAACATATAAATTGTGATGTTGTTTCTCATTCAAAGTTTGCAGATATTGCTTCTTATTATTCTCGAAGATAAAGATCCTTTAAGGTTCATTTAGTGGAAATATTTATATATGCCAATTATCTTTCGTTTTTTTCAAGGTGATAATTATGCCAGTTGTTGAAGTCAAATTATGGAAAGGAAGAACAGCAGAACAAAAAGAAGAGATAATCAAAGGAATAACTTCTGTTTTTGAAAAACAAGGAGTTTCAAAAGATCAAACAACTGTTATAATAACAGATTATGAAAAAACTAATTGGGGCATGAATGGAAAGCCTGCAGACAAACAATAATTCTTTTTTATCCAATTTTATCAAAACATTTATATACTAATTATACTTACCAGTTATATAGTTATACTTAAGAGTTATACAAAATGATATGTGCAAAAACAAAACAATGGGGAAATTCTATAGGAATTATAATCCCAAAAAATGTAGTAAAAGATTTAGACATAAAACCAAATGAAGAGATATGCTTTGAAGTAAACAAGAAAAAAGGCAATGTTCTAAGAGAACTATTTGGTGCCTTACCATCTAAGAAGTCAACTGAAGAAGTTTTGAGAAAAGCAAGAAAAAACGAGAGCAGATATTATTAAAATGTTATGTCTAGATACTTACGCACTATATGAAATATCTAAAGGAAATCATAAATTTCAGTTTCTTATGGATGAAGAAATTGTCATTCCTGAAACAACAATAGCTGAATTTTATTGGGTTTTACTCTTAGAGTATGATAAACTAACAGCAGACTACTGGTATAAACAACTTAACCCATACATAAAATCAGTTGATAAAATTTTAATGATGAAAGCTATGAATTTTCGTTATGAAAACAAAAAACAAGACCTATCATTTTTTGATTGTGTTGGTTATGTATATTCTCGCGAGAATAACATGAAATTTGTAACTGGAGATAAAGAATTTGAAAAAAAAGAAGGTGTAATGTTTATTAAAAAATAAGGAGAAAACAAAATGACAATAGAAAAATACCCACTAACAAAAGAACAAACAATTGAAATAATAAAGGACCATAAGACACCATTTCACATTTATAGTGAAGCATTAATTAAAGAGAACGCTAAAAAATTATACAATGCTTTTAGTTGGGTTAATGGATTCAAGAATCATTTTGCAATTAAGGCATTACCTAATCCATTTATCCTAAAGATTCTAAAGGAAGTTGGAATGGGTGCTGATTGTAGTTCATTACCTGAATTAATGCTAGCAGAAAGTGTAGGTATGACTGGTGAAGATATTATGTTTACTAGTAATGACACTCCTGCAGAAGAATTTGTTTATGCAGCTAAATTAAATGCAATAATAAACTTAGATGATATTAGCCACATAGAATTCCTAGAAAAAGCACTAGGAAAACTTCCAGAACTAATCTGCTTTAGGTACAATCCTGGGCCATTAAAAGAAGGAAATGTCATAATTGGAAATCCTGAAGAAGCAAAGTATGGTTTTACTCGTGAGCAATTATTTGAAGGCTATAAGGTATGTAAAGAAAAAGGCGTAAAAAGGTTTGGATTACATACAATGGTCGCATCCAATGAATTAGATCCTGCTTATCATATTGAAACAGCAAAGATGTTATTTGAGCTAGTTATAGAAATAAAAGAAAAACTAGATATTGATATAGAATTCATTAACTTAGGTGGGGGATATGGAACACCATATAAGCCAGAAGATAAAGAAATTGACCTAGAATATGTAAGCCAAAAAATAAAAAAACTTTATGATCAGATTATAGTAGCTAACGATCTAAAATTAAAAATTGTAATGGAATCAGGAAGAATGATAACTGGTCCATTTGGTTGGTTAATAACTACAGTTAGACACCTAAAGCACACATACAAAGATTATGTGGGGATGGATGCTTGTATGACTAACTTAATGAGGCCTGCGTTATATGGTTCTTACCACCATATAACGGTATTAGGTAAAGAAGACTCTAAATTAAGTCATAAGTATGACGTAACTGGAAGTTTATGTGAAAACAACGACAAGTTCGCAATAGATAGAATGCTACCTGAAATAAAACAGGGTGATATTCTAGCAATACATAATACTGGTGCACATGGGCATGCAATGGGCTTTAATTATAATGGAAAATTAAGGTCAGCTGAACTATTGTTAAGAGAAGATAATTCAATTATAGAAATCAGAAGAGCAGAAACAACTGATGACTTATTTGCAACTCTAGATATGAAAAAATTAAAAGAATTTTAATTATTTCTTTATTTTACTTATTTTGACACTACTTTCTAGTAATATTTATAAATAAAACTCCAATTCTATTATATCATGAGTAGAGAATTACAATTTGAAGGATTTGATGAATCCTCTTTCGCAGATGTAAGAGACAGAATAGATATAACTTATAAACATCTTATGTCTCAAGCTAATCCAAGAAATCATCCAGTTAGAGAGCACTTCTTTCCACAAGTAAATTTAGAAGAATTCGTAGCTGATGATTTCAGAGCTGCATTAGCTGAATTTCCTAAGACATTAAAACAAGAAAGAGTTAATAATTACTCAACAAGTAGTTGGATTCATAACTTGTCCCCATCTCAAAGAAGAAAGCTTCTAAAAGCTGATAAGCCAACAACAATAGAAAGTATGTTCAATATAGAATTAAAAACAGTTGAACATTATGCAAAAACTGTTAGAAAAGCTATTGAAAAAGCAGGCCCTTTAAGATTATTGTTCTATGGTGGACATAAAGAATTATCAAGTAATATGCTTGCTTCATTGTTTCCTGATCTAGCAAAAGATTTATTATTTATGGAAGAAGATATTGAACAAAACACATACTCAGATAGAAACGCTATCGCTAAGAAAATGTTTCCATCATTATATGGTGGCGGTGTAAAACCAAATGTTCTTGTATTCAGAAACACGGGGATATCAATGACAGCTAATCCATTTAAAGCTTTCATGTCACATTGTACTAATATTGAAAAAAGAATGCAAGTTGAAACAACAAAACAAAATATCGAAGTAATGAAAGCACCAGTTGACTATCTTTTAGATGAGATAAGAAATATAGATAAATATGATAAACTACAACCAGAAGAAAGATTAGCATTACAAGCTTATTCTGTTGGTTTATTAGGAAATTATCTTTCATGGATGGCGTCAGCTACATTGGAGAATGGAGCACAAAGTGCTCAAAGCTACCAAATTGTACTAAATCTTGTACAATGTGCTAATCAAATAGGGGAAACAAGAACAGAATATGATCCAATCGTAACTCCAGATACTAAAAATGCTGTTGCTGCCCAGCAAAAAATTCAGATGCAATTACACCTTCTACAAGGAGATTTCCATTTGATGTTGCCTATTTATGGACATTATTCAAGAGAAGATTTACAAACAGTTTCACCATTTGATATACCAGAGAATGTAGATGACTCAGGTTTAAGAAATAGTGCATATGGTTGTATAGGTAAAGGAGCAGATCTATCTACAAAATCCTTGAAACTAGATGGCACATTAGATGTTACTGCTGCTTTCTTAGATAGTGTATTTTATCGTGCTTTTGATTTAGACCCATCGAACAAATCTCCAGTCAACCTATACACTCAACGAAGATAAATAAAATGTCAAACTCTAATCTCCTGCCTGGAGCTGAGAACTTCTTACAATATTTACAAGATACATTAGTTGGAAGAATAACCTTTAAAGATGGTGAATATGATAGAATTAATCCAGCAAATGATGGGAAAACAAGAACAAAAATATCTTACAATGGAATTCAAATAGGAGTACATACAATGGGTGGAGATATCTCAGATCTTCCTGAGGTAGAACAAAGATATAAAGGAAGGATTCCTGGCTATAAAAACAAGTTAATAAAGAGAGATAGATTAGAAGATATCCCGGAATTCAGAACTACTTATGATGGAATGGAAGTAAGTATAACAAACCCAACAGCATTTAAAAATCAAGGCAAACCAATTGAAGGCATTTATTGCTGGGATAATGAAAGGGGTTTTTTCAGATTCTTAATACCTATAGAAGATCTACCGATTAAACCACTTTTCTATAATATTGTAAATGGATTTAGCGGACAAAGTGTTGTTTCAAATAAAAAATATCTTGCTCTTGATTTATATCTTGAAGATTGTCCTGGGTGTATAGCTAAAGCGCCATTAGGAACAAAAAAATATTTCGAATTTCCGGGTTGGGAATTATATGATAGTTCAGGGAGAAGATTAACAGCAACAAGATTAACTCAGATGGCTCATCAAAAAAAGAAAGAATTTCATGGAACTGCAGTTTCAACTATGAGATTTACACCATTAGAAAAAGAGGGTAAACCAATGATGATGAGAATAGATATGCCAAGAAGAAAACTAGCTGAAATAGTTTCATTACATTGGCAAAAAGTAGATGGGATTTGGCAAAGATCAGACTATCATCCAATACCTTTCCCTTAAACAACTTCTTTAACCCATTAAACATAAACTATATAAACACTTTTCAACATTATTTCTAATATGACTTCAACAAACCCACATGAAAATGCTAAAACATTAATTAATGAAGCAGCAGATAAAATAGAACTAGAAAGTTGGATAAGAACTGCTTTACTTATGACCCATAGAGAACTTCATGTTTCATTTCCAGTAAAAATGGATGATGGATCAATAAAGATTTTTGAAGGCTATAGGATCCAACATAACCATATGCGTGGTCCATTTAAAGGCGGTATAAGATATCACTGGAATGTTAACCTAGATGAAGTCAGAGCTCTAGCTACCTGGATGACAATAAAAACTGCTATAGCAGATATACCGATGGGTGGCGGAAAAGGGGGCATTGTCTGCAATCCAAAAGATATGTCTAAAAAAGAAATTGAAATGATGACTCGCGGTTTCGTACAAAGAATAGCACCATTAATAGGTCCTCAAATCGACATTCCTGCACCTGATGTTTATACAAATCCAGAAATAATGGCAATTATTGCTGATGAATATTCTAAATGTTCTGCAAAACCTACTCCTGCTGTCGTTACAGGCAAACCATTAGATAAAGGAGGTAGTGAAGGAAGAGAGGAAGCAACTGCAAAAGGATCAGTATATGTTATAAAACAAGTAATAAAAGAAAAATATATACCTAATCTAAATAATCTTAAAGACAAAAAAGTTGTAATACAGGGATTTGGTAATGCAGGTTCTATATTAGCTAGATTCTTATATGATGAAGGTGCTAAAATTATAGCTGTTTCAGATTCAAAAGGAGCAATAATTAATGAAGACGGATTAAACATACTAGAAGTTATAGAACATAAAAAAAAATATGGTAATGTAGGTAATGGCATTAATTCAAAAAATGCAACAAACGAACAAATTCTAGAACTAGATTGTGACATATTAGTTCCAGCAGCATTAGAAAATGCAATAACAATGGAGAATGCTAATAAAATAAAAACAAAAGTTATTTTAGAACTAGCAAATGGTCCAGTTTCAGGTCCTGCAGATAAACTGTTAACAAAAAAAGGAGTAATAATAATTCCAGATGTTCTTGCAAATTCAGGAGGAGTAACTGTATCATACTATGAATGGTATCAAAATATTAAAGAAGAACATTGGAATAAAGAAAAAGTAGATAAGAAACTAAAAAAACAAATGGAAGAAAATACTTCTTTGATATTAAAAACAGCTAAAAAACATAAAGTTTCAACTAGATTAGGAGCATACATCCTGGCTTTAGAAAGAATAAAAGAATCTGCAAAAAAAGAATTAGATGATGAACACTGCTGGAGAGAACATTTCTGATTATATAAAGATTTAAATATAATTAAATCTAAAAAAGTATATGCAACCCATATTAATCTTAATCATTGGAATAATATCTGGTTTCTTGGGGTCAACTGTTGGTGGTGGAGGGATGATTGCTATTCCTGCTCTTCTTCTAATGGGTTTTCCAGCACACGTTGCAGTTGCCTCTAAAAAAGTGGGTGATGTAGGAGCATTTCTGGTTGCATTAAGAGAATACCAGCATTTTAAAAAGATAGACTGGAAAATGGCAAG
>CAYUUQ010000052.1:0-8577 GCA_964447875.1 uncultured Methanosarcinales archaeon
TTAGGAGAAACATGTGAGATTGGTGATTGGGTAAACGGAAATGCGAACCTAATGAGGATTACATATGATCCTGAAATGCAATATTTGCCAGATATATATGAAAATGTAATAATTTGGTCTGATCAAAGAGAGACAAATTCTACTGTTTATATGTATAATCTGAATACTAAAGAAGAAACAAGAGTTGGAACATCAAATGTTTTAGTACCTACAACATTTTACCCAAAGATTAGTGGAAACAGAGTTGTATGGTATGATAATGGCCAATATGCCTCAACAATTATTGTGAAAGATTTACAAAATAATGGAGTAAATACAATAATGGTTTATGGAGGTATTGAGAATCTAGAGATAGATGATAATAAAATTATGTGGGCTAATTCTTGCCGTATTTATGTGTATAGTTTTGATAATAATTCTTATTGGACTGTTTTAGATGTATGCTCATTTCCAAATTATAGGAATCTTATGGAAGAACAAACAGATATTAGTGGAAACAAAATAGTTTGGGCAGAATATAATTCAACAGATACGCCTACAACATTTAATAAAGTACACATTCACTTGTTAGATATAGTTACTGGAGAAGATAAGATTATCTCGACACTAGAAAATGAAGGGGGGATTATAAATTTGAACATAGATGGAAACTTAATAGTTTGGAATGGAAATAAAAATAAAACCTCTTCAGATTATAGCAATGACATATATTTGTACGATATAGGTACAGATATTGAAAGGGTGATTTCAGATAATTCAGCTGAACAAAAAAAGCCTAGAATTTATGGATCTAAGATTGTTTGGCAAGATTTTAGAAATGGAAATTCTGACATATATGTGTATGATCTAAGCCAGGAAGCTGAAAAACAAATTACATCTGACCCATCAGCGCAATATGATCCTGTTATCTATGATGGTAAGATTGTTTGGTCAGACCATAGAACTGGAAAGTCAGATATCTATATGTATTGTCTAACTGGCTGTTAACCATTAACTTTAAATATTTCTTTCTTTATTTTTATTTATAATGAAGAAATCGCAGCTATTAGGCAGCCCCATGATATATCTTATGTTTAGTGTTGTAGCTTTTATAGTTATAGTTTTTGGCATAATGGGTATAAAACATGTTGGAGATATTAATAAAGAAGCTCAAATAACTAATTTTGCAATAAGCTTACAAAATAAATTATCTACTCAAAGAGTTGAAGTTAATAATATAGATAAAGATACATTTGCTCTGCCATCTGATATAAACAGAATATGTTTTGTAGATACTGCAAAACAGTTTAGTCCTTTAGTTAACCAAAGATTAGCTGAAAGAAGAAACGCTTTTCAAGAACAGAATGTGTTCTTTTCTCCTGAAAAATATTCTCCAAGACAAATGCATTATTTAGATTTAGCGGATAGTGAAAACCCGTTATGTTTAGATGTAATAAATGGGAAATTGGCATTGAATTTTGAAGGAGATGGCAATAAGACAAGAGTAAGCACTCAAGAAGACGGCTTAAAATCATTTGATTGTGTTTCTGTATTGTATAATGGAGAACCTGAAGAAAAGCTAGATATAGTTTTCTTAGGATATGGATATAAGAGTAGTGATGACTTTAGTTCAGATGTTAATCATTATGTAAATAATGTTTTCTTTGAAATTGAGCCTTTTAAGTCTAATAAAAATAAGATAAATATGTATAGGGTGGATGAGTTTAACCTTAGATGTACTGTTGGAGACTGGGTTACTTGCGATAGTTATTCTACTAATCTAGTTGCTTCAAACTGCCCTCATGAACATGTTATAGTTTTAGTAGAGAGAAATAAAGTAGTTGATGCACTAACCCCTGTTAGAAGCAGTGCTATTGGTAATTTTGTTAAAATAAATACTGCTGATGAGGCATATGTTGTTATGCATGAACTTGGACATTCTATTGGAGGACTTGCTGATGAGTATGTTGATAATTATTATGAAAGCAGAAACTTTAAAGCTGATAAATACCCTAATTGTGATAGTTCTAGCTGTACTAAATGGGCTAATGTTCAGGGAACTGACTGTTGGGAAGGTTGTTCAACAGGATCTTATTTTAGACCAACATCAACTTCAATAATGAAAGATTTGAATATACGTGATTATGGTCCTGTCAATGAAAAAGAGATTAATGATGTACTAGGTGAGTATCAATGAAGAAATTAACCTTTTTATTAATTGCTTTGATGTTAATTGGAGTAGTTAGTGCTGAAAAGGTTTCTGTTGTTAATTTTAATTATGATAATGGAGTTATAACTGTAAAAGATAGAACAGTTAAACTTGGGCATTATCCAGATAAAAACTATCAGCCTGAAGAAGGTTATAGAGTAGAAGTAGTTGATGTTAGTGGAGGAAAGTTATACTCAATGAGATTTAAGATACCATTGAAGGTATTTACAGATGTGAGTGAGGGAGATGGAATAGAAGGGAGTTTAATAATATTAAATGAAACAGATTTTTCATTAATTGTTCCATATTTTGAAGAAGCAAAAGATATTGTTTTTTATAATCCAAGAAACTATAGGGTTGCTACATTAGATATTTCTAATGAGAAATTCTCTCCAAGAGATTATTCTTTTATATTTTATATCTTAGGAATTTTAGTAATTATTGTTATTATTATATTTGTTAAGAAAAAATATCAATATAAATAGGAATATTTATATATAAATATATACTTCTATGTATATATGAATGATAAAATATTGAAAAAGATTGTTGATAATAAAGAAAAGATTGTGCCTGCAATATTTACTGCGAAGCAGGTTGAGATTGTTAAGAAATATCTGAAAAAAAACAAATTATCAAATACTGAAAAGACTTATTTCTATGGTGCCATTAAGAATAAAATTAAAGCTTTAGAATTATTTAGCGATAAATTTTATTTTTATGGGAAAGATATGATCAAAGAAAGAGTTAAAGAAGCTAAAGAAATCTTAAAAGAGATAGGTAGGGATAGTTTTGTTTCTGGAAGTTTTTTATTTTCTAAAGAGTATAATGATATTGATGTTTATGTTATATCTAATAAGAGGAAACAATACAATAAAGGTAAAAAGCATTTTATATTTATTACTAAAGAAGACCTCAAAAAGCCGATATTTGTTTCTGCTGCTAAGTATTGTGTTTCTAATTTTTCTATTGATATGGAGCCTAAGATCGAGAGACCTAATTTTGATGATCTGATAATGACTTATGAACAAGCGATTATTGAAATTTTAGATAATGATGATCAAAAAATGATAAGGGAACTTATATTTCAACATAGAATGTTGATACATAATGAAGTTTTAGATTCATTATCATTAAATAATGTGTTTAATGAGATTAAAAAAATGAGAAAAGATGAGAAAATAAAATATGTAAATATACTTGCTAAAGATCTATTGCTTAAACTATATTCAAAGAAATATATCTATAATGAAATTTCTCCGTTTATAACAAGGCTTAAAAAAGAATCTGAAGAATATGAGGCTAATGATAATCTTAGGATATATATTGAGATGTTGAGTGAGGTAAAACATGAAAGCAGAAGAGCTAAGGCATGAATTAAAAGAGATTTTCGGTAACGGAATAGAATTTAATAAAGAATTTGATAATTATGCTGAAACTATTAAGAATATAGATACTACATTGATAGATTGGTGTAATCTAGTTAAAGAAGGAAAGATAAAGTATGCTCCATCTAGGAAAACTAAGAGTATTGTCTTCATAAAGAAAATCGGCTCTTCTAATAGATGTATTATCATTAAGATAGTTAATGGTGAATTTAAAGAAGTTCATCTAGCAGATCATAATTATTATGATAAATTAAGAAAGATTTTAGGATTAAAAAAAGATAATAAAAAATATTGAGAAAATATCACAACTTTTAAATAGTAGCTTATTCTAAATTCATTTAACTATAGGAGGTTGATAATTATGGCTGTTGCAGATGCTGGTTTAAAATTAAGAAGAGGTTATGTTACTGGAGCTGTTAATTTATATGAGATTATAAGAGAGGCTCAAGAACTTTTAAGAGAAGAAGAATTTCTAAAAAGGTTAGAGAAAAAAGAAAGTGTGGATGCTAAAAGAAAAGATATTATTTCTCTTGAAAAAGATGAAAAGAAAGCAGAAGCTGTTATAAAGAAGACTGTTGAGATTTCTAAGAAATTAATGGATAATGTTTTGAATATGTTTAATACATTTGCTGATCAACAAGTAGAACAGATGAGATTTAACAGAGGATTATCAAATACTCCTAAAGCTAAGGAATGGGTTAGACCATATGGAAGAAATGATTTAGAGTCTGCCAGAAAAACAATTGCATTAATGGCTGAAGTTACTGCAATTGCAGATGGGATAGCTAATAAGGTTAGAAAAGGATAAATTTCTTTTTTATTTGATTTCTCTCTTCATATCTAATAGAAATATTTAAATAGTAGTAAGGGCAAAAACGTATATGATGAGAGTTAGCTCTATAAATAGGAAAAAAGGTTTATTAATTCTTATAAGTATATTATTTACAGCAATGTTAGCTAAACTTGCATTGGCTCAGCCTGCAACATTAGTTGATATTGCTGAAAGTATGAAATTCTTTAATATAGGCGAAGCTTATTCACATGCACCTTATGTTGTAGATGGAATGATCTACTTGATCTTATTTATTGGTGTAGCGCAAGTTACATTAGGAAAAGTATTTCAAGGAAGAGGTGGAAGGGCAGCTATAATTGCTGTTGGTTTGGCATTAGCTACATCTTTAGCTTTTTGGTCTAGAGAAAGTGGATTTTCATTACAAAGACTAGGTGGATTGGCTTTTACAATATTAATAATTATAATTGTTATGTTCATATATAAGCTTATTAGAGGTAATGAAAAATTAGGAAGCGGTATATGGATGGCAATATTTGCTACATATGTAATGCTATATGTTTTCTTTCCGGAGATATTTAAGATTTTAGATGGTTTTCCTATTGCAAGAGCAGTAGTTGACTTTTTAGGTATGGTTGCAATGATCATGTTTATAGTTGGCATATTTAAAGGTAAAGGTCCTGCTGCAGCTCCTGCTGACTGGAAAGGATTAACTTCAGGTAGTAATGGAGGAAGAAGTTCATCTAAAACACCGAAATCAAGTAGACAAGTTGCTGAAGAAGGAGAAATAGAAGAGGATGAAGTTAAGGAAGCTGAGAAATTAAAAAAAGAAACTGAAGTTGAATCTAAATTAATGGATCTTGAAAAAAGAGATATGCTTTTGATTGAAAAAATAATTGACGATCTTCATCTTATTAAGAGTATGATCAAAAAGTATGGTAAAAATGATATTGCTAAAGGTAAAATAGCAAGTATATTAGGAGATATAAAGAATAGTGATACTGAGATGGTTGCTAATCAAAGTAAGATAAGAAATCTTATTGATAATTTAAGAGCACTACTTGATCAGGAAATGAATCTAAATAATACATTACAAAATAAAATAAGAACTATGTTTAGTATGGCCCCCGCAGATAATGTCATAAGAGCAACTGGTCAAAAGAAACTTTTAGCAATTGTTAAACAAAAGATAAATGATGAAATAGATAAGATAGAAGCAGGTATAAGACCTCAGATGCAGAAGTTTGAAGATGAAGAAAAAGCATTTGAAACGAATTTCTCAAAAATTATTAGAAGTTTAAAATTAGATAATACTTCTCAAGCAAAGAAATATACAGATGATGCAATAAAGAATAAAAAGACCCAAAGAGATGATTGTAAAGCAGTCATGAGAGTTCTTGATGTTATAAAGAAATTTAATGAGAGAGAGTATCAGGATCTTGTAAAACTAATAGAAGATTTGCATGCTGGAAGAAGAATATAAGAATTTTTTAACCAACACTATTTCTATAGCACAAATAAAGAATAATTACCCCTACAAAATAGAAATATTTAAATATATGTAGGGTTAACTAGTTTATATGGTTAGCATAACAAATAAAAAAATAAAAGGAAAAGAATATCTTTATGCAGAATATTCATTTAGGTTACCTAATGGAAAAGTAAAGAAGATATCTAAGAAGATAAAGGATAAAAATGGAGTTAACAATAAAGAAGTTAAGAATTATTTCTTAGAAAATGAGATAAAAGAATATCAAAAATACGCTATACAAATTTTTAGTAAAGATAGTGTATTAACAGAAGATAAGATCAAAAAAATAGAGAAGATAAGGGTAGAATATAAACAAATATTCAGAAGACTTACAAAAAAGCAATTAGCAGACATATTAGATAGATTTACTATAAATTTTACCTATGAATCCAACGCGATAGAGGGCAATTCTTTGACATTAAAAGATGTCACATTAATACTAAATGAAAATTTAGTTCCGAAAGATAAGGATTTGAGAGAAGTTTATGAAACAAGGAATACAAGAGTAGCTAATGAACTATTATTTGACAATAAGATAAAGATTAAACTAAAAGATATAGTTAAATTACACGCTATTTTGATAAAAGATACTGGAGTTAGTGAAGGATTCAAGAAATTGCCTAATTATCTTTTGATGAGGAATGTAAAGACTACTCCACCTGAAAAGGTTGAAGAAGAGATCTTAAATCTTATAGAAGAGTATTCAAGATTAAAGAAAGATATGCATCCTGTTAAATTGGCTGCATTGTTTCATGGAAAGTTTGAGAGAATACACCCATTTGAAGATGGGAATGGTAGAGTTGGAAGAATCCTTATAAATGTCATCTTACTAGAAAATGGGTATCCTCCATTGATAATAAGAAAGACTATGAGAACTTCTTATTTTAATGCATTAGAAGCTTCTGACAATGGATATAAACCTAAGTTAGAGAGGTTTATCTTAGAGAAATTAGAAAAAACATATAAAGATTTTTTTCAGATTTATGTAGAATATATCTAACCAACACTAATAAGGCCATAAACTATTCCTATAGCACCTACAAGTATTATCATAAGATTGTAGATAGGAAATACTGTTGGAATAGTACTTGGTAAGAATGATGTAATAAATGGAATTAGTCCACCGAGTATAGTCATTAAAGCAATAGAAGCTGTTACAAACTTAGAGAAACCCATCATAGTTACATTCATAAAAGCATAGATTAAACCTGTTACGCCAATTGCGATTATTATAAAAGAATAAACTGGACCGTCTGTTGGAACTGTACTAACACCTACAGAGGTTAAAAAAGGTAGAGCTCCTGCAAGAACAATCATTATGCCTATTATAATTAATACTATACGCACATCTATCACCTATTTTTTTATTAAATTATGATTGAGGAGTTTCTCTTAATATTTGAGCAGCATCTCCTTCTTCAACCAATTTCATTTTTGTTTGACTTATTGTTTCTATTCTTGCAAAAATATCATTTACTGCTTTTTCAAAAGTATCAAGGAACTTTCTCACTTCCATTGTTCTACCTTCTTCATCTTTTAATGCTTCCATGAGTTTTGTTCTTATCTCATCTAATTCTTCCATTTTGGCAGTTACACCCTTGACTTTAGGTTCGTTCTGAAAAAACAAGATGAATTGAGCAAAAGATTTACTTATTTCATTAAAGTATTCATCTAACACTACCATTAATGATAAAAAATCTCTTCTTATCTTTCTACCGATTATTGATAATTTATCAAGATTATTCAATAATACGGACAATCGTGCAAAGAAATCAACTCTTATTCCTGTTTCAAGTTGTAAATCTATTTCTTTTCTTACTTTTTCAAACTTTCTTACTTCTGAACGGGTATTCAAGTCAACTAATCTTTTAAGATCAAAACCTAACCAATCTATAAATAAAGTGGTTGTTATTCTTGTTCTTACTTTCTTACCTCTTCTTACTATGTCTTCAGAATACTCTTCTGTTTGAAGCATTTCCTCGTATATAGCTGCTTGTTTTTGACCTAAAACTAAAAGTTTTTCCCTAATGTGTTCTAAGCTATCTGATGGTATAACTAGTTTTCCTGCTTCTGCATGTGTTTTGACCTTTGTTAAGATATCCACTATATTACTAAGAAAGAAAAAATCCATTTTTTGTGGATCATCTATTGCTTGCTTTATTGATTTTAATATTATAGTAAATGAATCTACAAATGCATTTAAATCTCTTACATATAATCCTACGAAATTATTTATTTTTTTTCTTAGAATAGTAGGGTGGTGTTCATATCTTTTATAGAGTTCCCTATATTTGTCAGTGTTGAAATATTTTATTTTTTTTGCTGCTCTATTTAATTGTCTAAATTGTTTTCCAGAAAGTTTTCTTGCAAAAACTTCCCTAGCATAATAAGAATTCATTGTTGCTCTAAGTCTAGTAAAACTGTAATTTCCTGCTATAGCACCCACCATATTATCAAAACCACGACCTATGCCTTGCCAACCTAAACCTGCAGTTCTTTGTATATTTCTAGAAAGATGGCCTATTCCTCGACCTATTGTTTTGAATACCATATCTCCTTCTTCAGTTTGTAAATATATAAATCTTTTGGTTGATTTAGAGTAAAACTAAAGTATCTACTCAAGAATTGTATAGTACCGAAACTGGTTTACACTTTTTTGGCGCGTGAAAAATTTCTCCTA